>NZ_NUMC01000007.1:0-201544 GCF_002577655.1 Bacillus sp. AFS040349
ATTCCGGTCCTCGGCACCATAGTTTTTTCGCGCTAGCGAAAATAACTTACCTTAATCTTTATAGATTAATTTAGATTATTAGCGCCCGTAGCTCAATTGGATAGAGCGTTTGACTACGGATCAAAAGGTTAGGGGTTCGACTCCTCTCGGGCGCGCCAAGTATAGAAGTGAGAAATCAGAAGTCAGAAGCGAGAATAAACTTTTCGCTCTAAAGCAACAATAAAGTCTCTGACCTCCCAAATCCCACCTCTGAATTCTAGAACGGGAAGTAGCTCAGCTTGGTAGAGCACTTGGTTTGGGACCAAGGGGTCGCAGGTTCGAATCCTGTCTTCCCGACCATTAATTGATCTAAACTTTAAAATGGGGCCTTAGCTCAGCTGGGAGAGCGCCTGCTTTGCACGCAGGAGGTCAGCGGTTCGATCCCGCTAGGCTCCACCAATAATATCTTTTTTTAAAACATGGCGGTGTAGCTCAGCAGGCTAGAGCGAGCCGTAAACATCTCGAATATCATCATTGTAGGCTTGCGAGGAATGTGTCTTGACAAAGAGACATGACGAGCATGTTTTTTTACAAAGAGCGTTTGATAACTATGGCGGTGTAGCTCAGCTGGCTAGAGCGTACGGTTCATACCCGTGAGGTCGTGGGTTCGATTCCCTCCGCCGCTACCATATTAAGTTTTAGTTGCAAAGCATTTGATTGGACCTTTAGCTCAGCTGGTTAGAGCAGACGGCTCATAACCGTCCGGTCGTAGGTTCGAGTCCTACAAGGTCCACCATTTGAATTGAGGAGGAATACCCAAGTCCGGCTGAAGGGATCGGTCTTGAAAACCGACAGGGGTGTCAAAGCCCGCAGGGGTTCGAATCCCCTTTCCTCCTCCATATTTATTTTTATATTTTATCATCGCTGGGTGGAGCACGTGAATAGGCTTCATTGAGTTACATCAGCGTACCGATTGAGCAACATCTTGAATAATCTTTCTGAAATCGGGACGGTCCGTACAAGATAATAAACAAAGTTCATGTGTAATAAAATCTTTATATTTATCATCGCGGGGTGGAGCAGTCTGGTAGCTCGTCGGGCTCATAACCCGAAGGTCGCAGGTTCAAATCCTGTCCCCGCAACCAAATTTTAATATTTATGATTAAATATTATGTTAAGCTTAGTTATTTTCACTACGTGAAAAAAATTGGTCCGGTAGTTCAGTTGGTTAGAATGCCTGCCTGTCACGCAGGAGGTCGCGGGTTCGAGTCCCGTCCGGACCGCCATTTCTTTGAGAGTTAACTTATAACTTAAGTATAAAGCAAAAGGGTTTCAATAAGCGAGAAGGTCGAGGAAGCGAGTGAACGAACACCGGAGCGTATGACTATACGTGAGGATGTGAGTGAGAGAGCTGACGAAGAGATTCGAAGCTTAGTGGAAGCCGTAAACTATATTGGCTCGGTAGCTCAGTTGGTAGAGCACGTTCGAATATGCTTCTCTGAATAAACTTCAGCGTACTCATCGAGCTGCTTCTTGAATAATCCCTCTGAGATGAGGACGATTCACTAATTGAAAACCTTAAAATACTAACAAGTTATAGGAACAAATAAATAATACGTAAAGAGCAAACCTGTATCTTATTTGTTAATACTTACTAATTATATGGCTCGGTAGCTCAGTTGGTAGAGCAATGGACTGAAAATCCATGTGTCGGCGGTTCGATTCCGTCCCGAGCCACCACTTATAAAATGAAATATGGCGATTGTGGCGAAGTGGTTAACGCATCGGATTGTGGTTCCGACATTCGTGGGTTCGATTCCCATCAGTCGCCCCATTATTGCGGGTGTAGTTTAGTGGTAAAACCTCAGCCTTCCAAGCTGATGATGAGGGTTCGATTCCCTTCACCCGCTCCAAAAAATGGGCCTATAGCTCAGCTGGTTAGAGCGCACGCCTGATAAGCGTGAGGTCGATGGTTCGAGTCCATTTAGGCCCACCATAAAATGTTATTGATCCGCAGTAGCTCAGTGGTAGAGCTATCGGCTGTTAACCGATCGGTCGTAGGTTCGAGTCCTACCTGCGGAGCCAAATTGGGGAAGTACTCAAGTGGCTGAAGAGGCGCCCCTGCTAAGGGTGTAGGTCGTGTAAGCGGCGCGAGGGTTCAAATCCCTCCTTCTCCGCCAGTTTTTATATTGTTTAGGCCCGTTGGTCAAGCGGTTAAGACACCGCCCTTTCACGGCGGTAACACGGGTTCGAATCCCGTACGGGTCATTAAAAGCACTGCATTCATGCAGTGCTTTTTTATTTTCTATAAATATAGAAGTCAAATAAAAAGTAGCATTTCTTTTAAGTAAATCCTTATAAATTATAAAGATTTGCTATTTCCCTATTATTGAATGTGCTTATCTTTACAAAACATGCTTTGTTGAAAAACAATTATTCCCCTAATAAATATTATATAAAATATAATATTTATTCCTTCATCTATTAACACTCCCTAGGAAAAACATACGCATAGTTCTTCTCTTTAGCCTTTTGCTTTTTTAAAATACCTTCAAATCCTGCGGAAATTTCTTTCAACAAAATTCTACAAAAAGTCGAAAAAAATATTTTGGTTATATAACATCCTCTATGAGTAATTAGTCTCCCATTAAGTATGTAAAACGGTTTCCTTCATTAAAAATATATTATTTTCAACTCATAAATTTTTTCCTAAATCACTAGTGTTTTCTTATATTATTGTTAGTTATTCTAACAAACTGCTTTAAATTGTCTACATTTTAAAAGAATAATAATACAAAAACATTGTTGTACTCTTGTTGGTTTATGTCGGAAAAAAGAACGTTTTCATTAAAGGGAATTATTTGTAAGTCTTGAATGTTTAGCATAGATAATAAGAGGAAGGGTGAATTCTGTGATGCTCATGTGTCCATCAGACTTTGATATTCATTTATTTCATGAAGGACAGTCTTTTGAAAGCTACCGGTTCTTAGGAGCTCATATACTGGAACGAGATGGTGAGCTGGGTACTAATTTTTGTGTTTGGGCACCACATGCGAGACAGGTAAATGTAGTAGGGAACTTTAACAAATGGAACAGTCAGGAACATCAAATGGAGAAATTAAATGAGGAGGGGATATGGAGCTTATTTATTCCTAGAGTTACTGAGGGTGAGATCTATAAATATGAAATACATTCTTCAAATGGTCAAAAGCTTCTTAAGTCAGACCCTTATGCTTTTCATTCTGAGGTAAGGCCTGATACTGCATCGATTGTTTATGATTTATCCGGGTTCGAATGGTCAGATCAAAAGTGGCAAAGAAGGAAAAAGTTAAGAGAAGTGTATGATCGTCCGTTAGCTATTTATGAAGTTCACTTAGGTTCTTGGAAAATAAAAGAGGATGGTGAGCTATATAGCTATATTGAACTTGCGGAGATGCTTATTCCTTATGTATTAGAACACGGATTCACTCATATTGAACTTTTACCTATAATTGAACATCCATATGATCGATCTTGGGGATATCAAGGAACAGGGTATTATTCTGCTACAAGTCGTTTTGGATCGCCAAAAGATTTTATGGCATTTATAAATGCTTGTCATGAAGAAAATATTGGTGTCATCATTGATTGGGTTCCAGGTCATTTTTGTAAAGATGCTCATGGATTATATATGTTTGATGGGCTACCAACGTATGAGTACACAAATGAAAAAGATCGTGAAAATTATATCTGGGGTACTGCAAATTTTGATTTAGGAAAAACAGAAGTACAAAGTTTCTTAGTGTCCAATGCTTTGTTTTGGATGGAATATTTTCATATTGATGGGTTTAGGGTTGATGCAGTCGCCAACATGCTCTATTGGCCAAATTCGAATGAACTTGTTGAAAACCCTTATGCTGTTTCTTTTATTAAAAAACTTAATGAAGCAGTATTTGCAAATGATCCGAATATACTTATGATTGCTGAGGATTCAACTGATTGGCCGATGGTTACCTCTCCAACCTCGTCAGGTGGTCTTGGCTTTAACTACAAATGGAATATGGGTTGGATGAACGATATTCTTTCTTATATGGAGGCCTCTCCAGAGAATAGAAATGAACTCCACCATAAAGTTACATTCTCCTTTTTATATGCTTTTTCAGAAAACTTCATTTTACCTTTTTCTCATGACGAAGTTGTTCATGGAAAAAAATCATTATTAAATAAGATGCCGGGTGATTATTGGCAAAAATTTGCCCAATTAAGGCTTCTGTATGCATATATGTTTACACATCCTGGAAAGAAACTTCTTTTTATGGGAGGTGAATTTGGTCAGTATGATGAATGGAAGGATTTAGAGCAACTTGATTGGATGTTGGAAGAGTATGAGATGCATAACAAAATGCGTAGCTATTTTAAGCATTTGCTCTCAAACTATAACAAGCAAAAGTCATTGTTTGAAGTAGACCATTCATTTGAAGGTTTTGAGTGGATAGATGCAGATAATCGCGATCAAAGTATTTTTTCTTTTATCCGAAAAGGACAAAAAGAAAATGAAATACTTGTTGTTGTTTGTAACTTTAAACCAATTGTTTATTATGATTACAAAATTGGGGTACCAATTGACACAGAATATGTAGAGATTATAAATAGTGATGCAGAAGAGTTTGGTGGTTCAAATCAATTGAACAAAAAGAATCTTAGGGCAATAGAAGGCGAGTTTCATGGGAGGCCATATCATCTATCTATGACAATTCCACCGTATGGAGCAGTTATTCTACGTGCAGTTAAAAAAAGAGGGGAGAATAAGAATGGGAAAAAAACAATGCGTAGCAATGTTACTAGCAGGGGGTAAAGGTAGCAGGTTAAGCTCTCTTACTAAAAATTTGGCAAAGCCGGCAGTTCCGTATGGGGGAATATATAGAATCATAGATTTTACTTTAAGTAATTGTACCAACTCTAGCATTGATACTGTAGGTGTATTAACACAATATCAACCACTAGTTTTAAATTCATATATAGGAATTGGAAGTGTGTGGGATTTAGATCGTAAAAATGGTGGGGTAACCGTTCTTCCTCCTTACTCTGAATCCTCTGAAATGAAGTGGTATAAAGGGACAGCAAGCGCAATCTATCAAAACATTAATTATATTAAACAATATGATCCTGAATATGTATTAATCTTGTCGGGAGATCATATCTACAAAATGGATTATTCTAAAATGCTTGACTACCACATTGATAAAAATGCTGATGCCTCCATTTCTGTTATAGAAGTGCCTTGGGATGAGGCTAGTCGATTTGGAATTATGAATACCAATGACAAAATGCAGGTAGTTGAATTTGATGAAAAGCCTGCTAATCCTAAAAATAATTTGGCCTCAATGGGAATTTATATTTTTAAATGGTCACTTTTAAAAGAATACTTGGAGATGGATGAACGTAATCAATATTCAAGTCATGATTTTGGGAAAGATATTATTCCTTTATTGCTAGAAGAGAAACGCAATGTTGTTGCTTATCCTTTTAAAGGATATTGGAAAGATGTAGGAACGGTTAAGAGTCTTTGGGAAGCAAATATGGATTTATTAAATGATGAGTCGGAGCTAAATTTATTTGATCGAGACTGGAAGATCTACACGGTTAATTCTAATCATCCACCTCAATTTATTGCTGAGGATGCGGTAGTAACTGATTCTCTTGTTAATGACGGTTGTGTCATTATGGGAAATGTTCATCATTCCGTTTTATTCCAAGGCGTTACGGTTGGTAAAAATACAAAAATAAAAAATACGGTCTTAATGCCTGACACAATAATCGGGGAAAATGTCTACATTGAAAATGCAATCGTTCCATGTGGTTTAGAAATTCCAGATGGTACTGTGATATGTCCTGATACGAATTCAGATGAAATTTTACTTGTTACAGATGAAATCATATCCTTGACTGAGAACAAAGTTAATTAATAAAAAAAGATCATATGACTACAATACATTGGAAGTAGGAAGGTTCAGATTGTAAGCATGTTTTTCTTTATCATTGCATTTATTCTTTTTTAATTATTTTCTAAGCATGTGAAACATATGGCCTTACCTTTTCCAAAAAGGGGAGAAGGAAGAAATGAGTATTAAAATGTTAGGTGTTATTGATGCTACAGCATATAAACCAGAAATTGAAGATTTAACGATCCATCGTTCATTAGCAGCAGTTCCTTTTGGTAGTCGATATCGTTTAATAGATTTTGTTCTATCTAGCATGACAAATTCTGAGATTGAAAGTGTTGCTATTTTTCCTAAGTATTCTTATCGCTCCCTAATGGATCACATTGGTTCCGGAAAACAGTGGGATCTAAATCGTAAAAAAGATGGATTATTTTTCTTCCCATCTCCTCATTTACACAATGAATATGATGAGTTTGGATCTTTCCGACAATTTTCTGATCACATTGATTTCTTTTTAAGAAGTAAACAGGAGTATGCTGTTATTACCAATAGTCATACAGTTTGTAATATTGATTTTCAGAAGGTATTAAGTCGTCATATAGAAAATGGCTGTGATATAACAGAAGTTCGAAAAGATGGTCAGTCGTTACAAATGTATATTATGTCAACAAAACTTCTTCTTGATCTTATTCAGGATAAAGAAAAAACAGGATGCAAAACACTTGCTGACGTTATTATAGAAAATCAACATAATTTCACTATTTGTGATTATGAATTTAGAGGCTATGCAGCTGTTATAGATTCATTAGCCAATTATTATAAACATAGTATGGAAATGCTTAACCCAGCTATTTGGAAAGAAATTTTCATGAAAAACCGACCAATTTTAACGAAAGCAAAAGATGAGCCACCAACCAAATATGGAAAAAATGCAGTTGTAAAGAATTCCTTAATTGCTAATGGATGTAAAATAGAAGGTTATGTGGAAAATAGTATTATTTTTAGAGGAGTTCATATCGGAAAAGATACAGTCATTAAAAATAGTGTCGTTATGCAAAAGACAAATATTGGAGAGAATTGTGTACTAGAGAATATTATTACGGATAAAGATGTAAAAGTATTAGACTATTCTAAATTAAGTGGATCACATTTAGAGCCAACGATACTAAGAAAAAGAACCATTCAAGGAGCGATGATGAACTCGTGAAAGTATTATTTGCTGTTTCAGAATGTGTACCTTTTGTAAAATCAGGAGGATTAGCTGATGTTGCAGGTGCATTACCAAAGGAATTAAAAAAACTAGGAGCTGACATTAGAGTCGTTCTACCCAAATATTCTTTAATATCAGATTCTTATCGTGAAAAGATGACGAAAATACATGAGATAATTGTTCCGGTTGGATGGAGACAGCAGTATTGTGGAATTGAAAAATTAGAAGTTGAGGGAATTACGTATTATTTCTTAGATCATGAATATTATTTTTATCGTGATTCTTTGTATGGACATTATGATGATGGTGAGCGCTTCTCATTCTTTTGTAGAGCCGTACTAGAAACATTAGAAGCTATTGATTTTCAGCCTGACATCATACATTCACATGATTGGCATACAGGAATGATTAGTTATTTATTACAAAAAGAATACAGAAAGAAATCTTTTTATGAGGAAATTAAAATGGTGTTTACGATTCATAATCTCCAATTTCAAGGTGTATTTCCATATAGTATTCTCAACGATCTTTTAAATCTGGGGGATGAAGACTTTAAAAATCTTGAATTTTATGGAGATATTAGCTTTATGAAGGCAGCGATAATCTCATCAGATTATATAACAACTGTTAGTCCAACGTATAAAGAGGAAATTCAGACAGCCTACTATGGAGAAAGACTGGATGGTCTGTTAAGATCCCGAAATTCTTCGCTTATGGGAATTTTAAATGGAATTGATGATTCAGTTTATAATCCTGAAACAGATGAAAATATTCATTCACAGTTTACATCGGAAACACTCATAAAAAAAGCGGAGAATAAAGCTGCCCTACAAGCTGCTTTGGGGTTACCCGATAGTAAAGATACACCAATTATTTCAATGGTAACTAGGTTAACGAAGCAAAAAGGTTTAGATTTAGTTAAACGTGTTTTTGATGAGGTATTAACTAAGGATGTTCAAATAATCGTTCTTGGTACAGGAGAAAAGGAATTTGAAGATTATTTTAAACATATGGAATGGGTTTATCCGACAAAGTTTAAAGCATACATAGGATTTGATGAGAAGCTTGCACATCAAATTTATGCCGGCTCCGATTTATTTTTAATGCCATCAAAATTTGAACCATGTGGTTTGGGGCAGTTAATTGCTCTAAGATATGGCACTATTCCAATTGTCCGTGAAACAGGCGGATTAAATGACACAGTGTTTCCTTTTCAGGAAGAGTTAAATGAAGGTAATGGATTTACGTTTAGTCATTTTAATGCCCATGATATGTTGTATTCAATAAATCGCGCTATTGAGTATTATCATCAAGACGAGGTTTGGCAAATGATCGTCAATACTGCCATGACACAAGATTATAGTTGGAGCCAATCAGCATTAAAATATAAGCAGCTTTACACTGATTTGATCACTGGGAGTGAAGAGCATGTTCTCTAATAAAGATTCATTTAAAAAAAGCTTTTTAAAAAGGCTAGAAAGTATGTGTGGCAAAGGCTTTGAGGAATCAACTAGACGTGATCAGTACTTTACATTAGGGAATATGGTAAGAGAATATATTAGCTCTAAATGGATTGATACGAACGAGCTTTACCGGGCTGAAAATAAAAAGCAAGTATATTATTTATCAATTGAATTTCTCTTAGGTCGTTTACTTTGTCAAAACTTATTAAACCTAGGAATTAAAGAGGTTGTTGAGGAAGGTCTGGCAGAGCTTAATATTCAATTAAATGAAATAGAAGAGTGTGAGTCAGACCCAGCTCTAGGAAACGGTGGATTAGGAAGATTAGCAGCTTGCTTTTTAGATTCATTGGCTACATTAAATCTTCCTGGTCATGGATATGGGCTCCGATATAAACACGGACTATTTGATCAAAAAATAGTGGATGGATATCAAGTTGAGCTCCCGGAGCAATGGTTACGACATGGAAATGTGTGGGAAGTTCGGAAGCCTGATCAAGCTGTTGAGGTATCATTCTGGGGAAGAATAGAATCAAGTTATGAAGGAGATTCTCTCACTTTTAAGCATGTAGGAGAACAAAAGGTGTTAGCTGTTCCTTATGATATGCCTGTTGTTGGCTACCAGGTCGATACCGTTAACACGTTGAGGCTTTGGAATGCTGAGCCTGCCTCATTTGGTCCAAATCAGGATGTTTTATCTTATAAGAGAGATACTGAGGCAATTACAGATTTCCTTTATCCTGATGATACACATGATGAGGGCAAAATTTTAAGGTTAAAACAGCAGTATTTCCTTGTATGTTCAAGTTTACAAAGTATCATTCAGTCGTTTAAAAAAGAGAATTCTAACATTAGAGAACTTCATCATTACGTGGCTATTCATATAAATGATACACATCCTGCTTTGGCTATTCCTGAATTAATGAGAATTTTAGTTGATATTGAAGGATTAACTTGGAATGAAGCATGGCATGTAACAACAAATACAGTGTCCTATACAAATCATACGATCTTAGCGGAAGCACTAGAAAAATGGCCAATTTATTTATTTAAGCCATTACTTCCTAGAATTTATATGATTATAGAAGAAATTAATGAGAGATTTTGTGCAGAGCTCTGGGATCGATATCCGGGAGAATGGCAACGTATTGAGCATATGGCGATTATCGCTCACGGCCTTGTGAAAATGGCTCATCTCGCAATAGTTGGGAGTAATAGTATTAACGGGGTAGCCAAAATACACTCTGATATTTTGAAAAATAGAGAGATGAAATCTTTCTATGACGTTTATCCCGAAAAATTCAATAACAAAACAAATGGTATTACACATAGAAGATGGCTGCTTAAAGCAAATCCTGAATTAACAAACTTAATTAAAGAAACAATTGGTGAGGATTGGGTAAAACAGCCTGAAAAATTAATAGATTTAAAGAGACATGTTTATCATCCTTCAGTAAAAGAACAATTTGCACAGGTGAAAAGGAAGCGTAAAGAAATACTAGCGAAGAAAATAGCAGAAAAAAATGGGATTTTAGTAGACATTGATTCTATTTTTGATGTTCAAGTTAAAAGATTACACGCATATAAAAGACAGTTATTAAATGTTCTTCATATTATGTATTTATACAATCGAATAAAAGAAGATCCTAATTATGTGATACAACCTCGTACATTTATTTTTGGAGCAAAAGCATCTCCAACGTATTATTACGCAAAGAAGGTCATAAAACTTATCCATTCCTTAGCTGATAAAGTAAACAATGACCCAAGAGTTTCGCAGGTTATAAAGGTTGTGTTTATGGAGAATTATCGTGTTTCATTGGCTGAAGATATCTTCCCGGCTGCAGATGTTAGTGAACAGATTTCGACTGCAAGCAAAGAGGCATCTGGTACAGGAAATATGAAATTTATGATGAATGGTGCTTTAACAGTTGGGACATTAGATGGAGCAAATATTGAGATCATGGAGGAGATTGGTAAAGATAATATTTTTACCTTTGGTCTCACTGCACAAGAGGTGCTCAAGTACGAAGAAAACGGCCGTTATCGATCAATGGAATATTATCACCATGATTTAAGAATTCGCCAAGTAATCAATCAATTAACAAATGGATTTTTCTCAGAAGATGAAGGAGAATTTGAATCAATTGCTGATTCCTTATTAGTTCAAAATGATCAATACTTTGTGTTACGTGATTTTGCTTCTTATATTGATATCCAAGAAAAGGTTGGATTGGCTTATCAAAACCGGGAGAAGTGGCTGGAGCAGGCATTAATAAATGTTTCACATTCAGGCTTCTTTTCAAGTGATAGAACCATTTCGCAATATGCTGATGGAATTTGGAATATTGAGCCACTTGGAGTGAAAATGTAAAGAAAAAGGTTTGGCTCTTCTTTGCTGATAGGTGAAAGCATTTCACGTACAAAAAAGGTGTTGACTATAATAGTCAGCACCTTTTTTAATCGGAAATGTTAATCAATCACCATCTAAAAGTCGACCTAAACCGCCAAGTAGACTGCCTTCACCACGACCTTCACCGCCAGCAGATGGTGCACTTGCAATCACTCGATCTGCTAAGCGACTGAATGGTAATGTTTGAACCCAAACTGTTCCTGGCCCTTGTACAGTAGCGAAGAATAAGCCTTCTCCACCAAAAAACGCAGTCTTTACTTTTCCAACAAATTCAATATTGTAATCAACTTCTTTTGTTAATGCGACTAAGCAACCTGTATCAATTCTTAATTTCTCTCCAGGTTGAAGGTCACGGCGGATAATGGTTCCTCCAGCATGTAAGAAGCCAAGACCATCTCCTTCAAGCTTTTGCATAATGAAACCCTCTCCACCAAAAAAGCCAGTTCCAAGCTTCTTTTGAAAATCAATGCCAATGGATACACCTTTTGCTGCACAAAGGAAGGAGTCTTTTTGACAAATAATCTTTCCACCAAGCTCACTCAAATCAACAGGTATGATTTTCCCGGGATAAGGAGCAGCAAATGAGACACGCTTTTTACCAACACCTTTGTTTGTAAAAACTGTCATAAATAAGCTCTCACCCGTGATAACACGTTTTCCAGCTCCAACCAGTTTACCAAAGAAGCCTTTTTGGTTGTTGTCTCCATCACCAAAAATGGTTTCCATATCGATGCCATCTTCCATCATCATCATGCCACCAGCTTCAGCTACAACACTTTCATTCGGATCTAACTCAATTTCAACACATTGCATGTCATCGCCATGTAAAACATAATCAATTTCATGAGCGTTCATCAGGATCCCCCCATATGTAAGTAGCAGGTGATTAACGGTAAATTCCTGCTTATCTTTTATTTTACTAGTTAAAGAAATTTTTGGAAGAAAAATTAAAAACAAATTTTGGCATAATGAAAGGGAGCACGAATGCCCCCTTATCATTATGCCTTTTTTGAATTGTCAGTAGTCATTTCTAAATTAGATTCTTGCTCCATTTTTTTCCCCCACCATGTAGCGAGTAAAGGACCTGATATATTATGCCATACACTGAAAATCGCACTTGGAACGGCAGATAATGGGGAAAAATGTGCAACTGCTAAAGCAGCACCGAGCCCTGAATTTTGCATCCCGACTTCAATAGAGATAGCTTTTTGGTCTGCAAAGTTTAATTTTAATGCTTTTGCCAACACAAATCCTAATAAAAGGCCTAGTAAATTGTGTAGAACAACAATGGTGAAGATTAAAAGACCTGTTTCTGCAATTTTCTCTGCATTCACAGCAACCACAGCTGAAGCAACCGCAACAATTCCTATTACAGATATTAGAGGTAAAACAGTTACACTTTTTTCAACTTGCTTTTTAAATAATAACTTTACAACAATACCTAAAATAATTGGAATAAGTACTATTTGAACAATTGATAAAAATAAGGAACCAGCAGAAACCGGCAGCCATTTACTAGCAAACAAAAGTGTAAGAGCTGGTGTTAATATTGGAGCAAGTAATGTTGAAATTGACGTTACAGCGACAGACAATGCTGTATTACCTTTCGCTAAAAATGTAATAACATTAGATGCTGTTCCACCAGGACAACAGCCTACCAAGATTACTCCAACAGCAACTTCAGGTTGTAGTTGAAAAACTGTAGCGAGTAAAAAAGCCAGTAATGGCATAATCGTAAACTGTGCAACAACACCTAATAGAACACTTTTTGGTGCTTGAAACACTGCTTTAAAATCTTGCAGAGATAAAGTTAGCCCCATTCCAAACATAATAATACCTAATAATAGTGCAATATGAGGGGCAATCCAAGTAAAGCCACTAGGAATAAAAAAGGCTAACACAGCAAAAATGATGACCCAGATTGCAAAAGTGTTTCCAGTACCCTTACTAATTTTTTCTAATAATTGCATATTCATACAACCTCCTTTTTGAAATTATATAACTATATATTCAAAAAATTCAATAATTTGAGATCGATTATAATAAAAATTTCAAGTAAAAGGGAAGAAATGCTTACATAAAAAAACTCCCCCTGTATGGGGAGTTTTTATTATTATACTTCATCCTCTGTATAAGGATCTTTCTCATAAGGAGGCAAATCACCAAAGATCGTCATTGTACCTTCTTCATCTAGCATATCTTCATATTGCTGATGCTGATTTGAAGGGTATATGGTAATTTCTTTTCCTTCTATATCAGTGCCGACAAAGTTTTCATAAGCCTCAACATACCCATCAGGGTCATTTGATTCCATATAAACATCATTGTAGTGATCTTGTGGATCATTAAAATCAGATGGAGTTTCAGATGATCCGTAACTATTCACAATTTGATAAGCATCTTCTGCATCAAACGCTACGTTCTCATCTTGATCATCATAATTAAATTTTCCGAAAGGAGGCATTAAAACTCCTTCTTCTATTGGGCGGTTATATGAAACAACCTGTTCAGGTGCATGTTCTTTACAGGTAGTAGCTGTAGGAATTGCATCAAGTCGTTCAACTGGTATATCAACTCCACAAACTTCACATTTACCATAAGAACCATTGTCAATAGCTTGAAGAGCTCTTTCAATATCTAATAATTGTTCTTCTGTATGTTCATTTAATGCAATGTCTTTTTCTCTTTCATATAATTCTGTTGCATCATCTGCTGGATGATTGTCATAACTTGAGAGTTCCCCCATTGATTCATGCCCATGACCTTCTTCAAGACCAAAATGACCATTCATTTCGAAGCGATCTTCTATATCTTTTTTCATTTGGTTTAGCTGTGAACGGAAGGTCTCTACTTGTTGTGAACTTAGCATGCCATCCACGCTCCTTCCTTAAATAAATGTTTCTATACCTATTATGAGCAGTAGGAAGGAAAACATGATTGTTAAAATTGCACAAAAAAACACGGTACCTGAACATACCGTGTAAGAAGTATTTATAAGAAGTGGCTGACAAATAAACCCAACGCCAATAAAAATCCAAATTGAACATTGGTTTGAGCAGTTGCTTTCATTGCAGGCATCATTTCAATTGGAGCTGTTTTCCCTATAAATTGTTTTACAGCAGAATAAGCTTTAGGAATGCTAATTAATACGAGCAATGCCCAAGCTGGTGCTAAACCTACTATAAGTAGTACAAATATAATGAAATATGCTGTAATAAACATACCAGCTAAAAAACGAATTGAGTTTTTTCTTCCTAGTAAAATGGCAAGTGTTTTTCTGCCATTTTCTTTATCGCCATCTAAATCTCGAATGTTGTTCGCAGTTAAAATAGCTGCAATTAAGATCGCAACAGGAATAGATAAAAGTATGCTACCTAAGGAAAGTGTCTCAGTTTGAATAAAGTAGGCAATTAATACAATAACATTTCCCATAAAAAACCCGGCAACAATTTCACCAAATGGTGTATATGCAATTGGAACGGGGCCTCCTGTATAAAAATACCCAGCTAGCATACATACTATTCCTATAACAGCAATCCACCAAGTGGACATCATACAAATGTAAACACCCAATAATGTAGCAATACCAAAAAATGAAAAACCTAATGTTAAGACAGTGTTTGCCTTAATTCCATTTCTAACGATGGCACCACCTATACCAACAGATGATTCATTGTCTAAACCACGTTTATAATCAAAATACTCATTAAACATATTTGTTGCTGCTTGAATTAGAATAGAAGCAACAAGCATAGCTATGAATAATGAGAGCTTTATTGATCCTTCATGCAAAGCTAACACAGTCCCAATTGTAACAGGAATAAAAGCTGCAGATAGTGTATGCGGTCTTAATAGCATCCACCAAACTCTCCAGCCTTTGTCCTTTTTAATCATAGGAGCATGTGGCGTTGTCTGAGGTTGCATAATATCTCTCCTTTTTTTTGCAAAAAACAAATATAACATGTAAAACGACTCCATAACATAGTTTAGAAAAATAACCAAGGGGTGTCAATGCTTTTCAAATCAAAGATCCTAGCTTATTATTACCATTTGTACCTATAAAATGACTCTGTAATCAAGACGTTTTCATTTTAATCCTGAACAACAAGTTATATAATAAGGTTATAACAATTTGGTTCTAAAAACAGAATTGATTGATAAAATTTGTACTTAGTTTGGTGTATAGTTCTAAAAAGTCCTATTAAGGCAAAGGACGGGCAAGTTAAGTGCCTTGTGCTTTTCTATATTGACACACAACCTAGCTAGGTGTATCTTAATATAAGCAATTTTTGGTGTCGGGGGGATAAGCTTGATAACTACTTTGGATCATACAATAAAAGAATTTATACAGCAGGCATTGGAAGAGGCAAAGCAGACGAATCAATCGGTGATCGTCAGCAGTGTAAAAGAAGTGGATGCAATGGACCCCCTTCATTTCTTTGCTTCCGGTGAAGAACTTTCCTTAGGAGAACGATTTGTTTGGTCAACACCTGAACGGGATTTTACGATGGTTGGTCTAGGAAATGAATTAGTTATCGAAAATAATAAAGAGTCTAAACAAAGATTTCAGGAAATTGAAAAGGAATGGAAGCGCTTCCCTAAAAAGGTTATATCTGATCGGAAGAATGAAATAGGGACAGGCCCTCTGCTATTCGGAGGTTTTTCATTTGATCCTATAAAAGAGAAAAGTCCTCTTTGGGATTCATTTTCAGAAGCAAAATTTGTACTTCCAACTACAATGCTTTCCATTGTACAGAATAAAACATATCTTACTATTAACAAAATCATTTCACCTTACGATGAACTTGATGTTTGTATCAAACACTTTGAAAATAGTATTGAACTTAGCCATTCCTTTCCTTATTCATTAGATTGTGAAAAGGTTAACGAATTTTCAACTATTGAGTATAAAACTTCTGAATGGTTAAAGGCTGTTCAACAGGCAACTAAGGATATACAAGCAAAAGAAATGGATAAGGTTGTTTTAGCTCGTGAAGTACATCTAAAGTTCACAGAGAAAATAAATTCTTATCAAGTCATAAATAATCTTCTGATGGAACAGCCAACAAGCTATGTTTTTGATTTTGAAAATGGAAATCAGCACTTTGTTGGAGCTACTCCAGAAAGATTAGTTAAAAAGAAAAACACTCAGGTATTATCAACCTGTCTTGCTGGATCGATTAAAAGAGGAACCACAAAAGAGCAAGACCAAAAGTTAGGTCATCAACTATTAAATGATGACAAAAACTTAATTGAACATAATATCGTTGTTAAAATGATTAAAGCTGCTATTGATGCATGCTGTGATGAAGTAAGTGTACCGGAATACCCAACCTTATATAAAACGAAAAACATTCAACATCTATACACTCCTGTAAAGGGGATTGCAAAAGAAGGAATTTCCCTTCTTTCTATGGTTGAAAGATTACACCCCACTCCTGCTTTGGGTGGGTATCCTAAAGATAAAGCGATTGAAAAAATTAGAGAGCGCGAACCAATGCATCGCGGATGGTATGCAGGTCCGATTGGTTGGCTTGATCATGATAACAACGGTGAATTTGTTGTAGCCATTCGCTCAGGGTTATTGGAAGGTCAGAATGCTGCATTATTTGCAGGATGTGGAATTGTGGAAGAATCAGATCCGAAATCGGAATATCTAGAAACCAAAATAAAACTTAAGCCAATGCTGTCTGCTTTGGGAGGAATCGTAAATGAAGACTGGTGATACACTAACCAGATACGTCGCCAACTTTGTTGATGAACTAGCTCGTTTAGGAGTTGCGGAGGTTGTTATTAGTCCAGGTTCTCGCTCAACTCCTCTGGCTATTTTAATGGCGGAGCATCCAGATCTTACTTGTTACATTAATATTGATGAACGATCAGCAGGCTTTTTTGCACTTGGAATGGCTAAGTGTAATAAAAGACCTGTTGTATTGGTTTGTACATCTGGTACTGCAGCAGCTAATTATTATCCAGCAATTGTTGAAGCGCGTTACTCAAGAGTTCCATTAATAGTCATTACTTCTGATAGACCTCATGAGTTAAGAGATGTTGGGGCACCCCAGGCAATTGATCAAATTCAAATGTATGGTCATTATCCAAAATGGTTTGTTGACGTAGCCTTACCTGAAGAACAAGTAGGGATGTTTCGTTATGTTAGGACTATTGCAGGTAGAGCAGTGTCAATTGCTTCTGCACAACCTGAGGGAGTGGTTCATTTGAATTTTCCATTTAGAGAGCCTTTACTCCCCAATTTAACTCTTAATGACTTATGGAGTACAACAGAAGATCGAACAACCTATTTACATACTACACTAGGTGAAGTACTTTTATCGAAAGAACAAATGGAGATGTTGGTTCAACTCGTGAACAGGTTTTCTAAAGGAATTATTGTTTGTGGAGAACAAAACGATTCAGATTTTATTACAGAAGTGAATAAGCTTTCTGAAAAACTGAAATTCCCGATCCTTGCCGACCCTCTTTCTCAATTAAGAGCAGGTAAGCATAAAAAGCAGGGTGTCATTGATGGATATGACTCGATATTAAAAGATCCTGAATTAGTTAATGAGCTTAAACCAGAAGTGATTATTCGGTTTGGCCCTATGCCTGTTTCCAAGCCGCTTATGCTTTTATTGAAAAATAATCCGGATATTGTACAGATTATTGTCGATTCAAGTGAAGAATATCGGGACCCAACTTTAAATGCTTCACATCTTATTACTTGTATGCCGCATTATTTTTGTAAAGAGCTGGTGAACTTAATACAAGCTAAGGAATTCTCAGATTATTATAATAATTGGTTGCTAAGTAATCAGGTCTTTTCAGAAAGAATTGATCATGAGCTGCATAAAATCGATGAATTATTTGAAGGGAAAGTAGTTAGTGAACTTCAACAACTTCTACCTGATGGCAGCCGATTATTCGTTGGAAACAGCATGCCGATACGGGATGTTGATACGTTTTTTAGAAATCATGATAAAGAAATAGAAATCATTGCTAATAGAGGAGCCAACGGTATTGATGGAATTGTATCTACTGCATTAGGTGTTAGTGTAGATCATAAAAAGCCTACGTTTTTATTAATAGGTGATTTATCGTTCTTTCATGATTTAAATGGTCTTTTAGTAGCGAAAATGAATCAACTTAATCTAACAGTCATTTTAGTTAATAATGACGGTGGCGGGATCTTTTCTTTTCTTCCTCAGTCAAAAGAAGAAAAGCATTTTGAAACACTTTATGGAACTCCAACTGGTTTGAATTTTTCAAAAGTGGTAGAAATGTATGAGGGGAAACATGTAAAGATTGAGAGCTGGAACGAATTCCGAAATTATCTTACAAATGAATGGAACAACAGCGGAGTACAGGTTGTTGAACTTGCAACAGATCGAATAACACGTGTCAAGATTCATCGGGAATTGTTAGATCATGTTTCCCAGGAAATAAGAAAAGTGTTGAAACAATGAAAATAAGAGGTATTGATTATAACGTTGAAGTCGTTTCAAAGGGTGAGCCACTTGTTTTATTACATGGTTTTACTGGATGTATTGCCAATTGGAACCATATATTAGCGGAATTTCCACAGCAACAACTTGTTTTAATTGACATTATTGGACATGGTAGGACAGAATCTCCTTCAGATCCTTCAAGGTATGAAATGAATGAGGTTGTTAAAGATATTGTTGAAATATTAGATACTTTATCAATCGATCGTGCTAATATTTTGGGATATTCTATGGGTGGTAGATTAGCTTTATCTGTTGCAGCAACATTTCCTGAACGTGTAAAAACACTGATTCTTGAGAGTAGCTCACCCGGCTTAAATTACCTGGAGGAACGAAACAATCGAAAAAGATCCGATGAAAAGCTTGCAAAAGAAATTTTGAGTCATGGGGTAGAAAAATTTGTTCAACGATGGGAGAAAATTCCCTTATTCTCAACGCAAGACCAATTGTCACTGGAAACAAAACAAAAGCTTAGAGCACTTAGGCTACAAAATAATCCTGTAGGACTTGCTAACAGTTTGATTGGAATGGGGACAGGATCTCAACCATCCTGGTGGGAGCAGCTTTCAACTATAGAGATCCCTGTGTTATTGTTGTGTGGTGAATGGGATTTAAAGTTTTGTGATATAGCTAAAAATATGCACAAATACCTTCCTACTAGCTACTTAAAGGAAATAAATCATGCAGGACATACAATTCATGTAGAACAACCGCGAATTTTTGGTAAAATAGTAAGTGAGTTTTTATCTCAAAATAATTAGGAGGTACAAAAATGGCAATTGAATGGGTTACACAGCGTGAGTATGAAGAAATCATTTATCAAACATATAATGGAATAGCGAAGATTTCAATTAACCGTCCACATGTACATAATGCATTTACACCGAAAACGGTGACAGAGTTAATTGATGCATTTGCTCGTGCTCGAGATGATGAAAATGTAGGTGTTATTATTTTAACAGGTGAAGGTGGAAAAGCCTTCTGTTCAGGTGGAGACCAAAAAGTGCGTGGCCATGGTGGTTATGTAGGTGATGATCAAATTCCCCGCTTAAACGTACTTGATTTACAACGATTGATTCGTGTCATTCCAAAGCCTGTTATCGCGATGGTTGCAGGGTATGCAATCGGTGGAGGACATGTATTACATATCGTATGTGATTTAACAATTGCTGCGGATAACGCTGTATTTGGACAAACTGGTCCTAAAGTGGGAAGCTTTGATGCAGGGTATGGCTCAGGCTATTTAGCTCGCATAGTAGGACATAAAAAAGCACGTGAAATTTGGTATCTATGCAGACAATATGGCGCACAAGAAGCTTTAGATATGGGCTTAGTCAATACAGTTGTTCCGTTAGATCAGTTAGAAGAAGAAACGGTAAAATGGTGTGAGGAAATATTGGAAAAAAGTCCAACAGCTATTCGTTTCTTAAAAGCAGCATTTAATGCGGATACAGATGGACTTGCAGGAATTCAGCAATTTGCTGGGGATGCAACATTGCTTTATTATACAACGGATGAAGCAAAAGAAGGCCGCGATGCATTCAAAGAAAAACGTACTCCGGACTTCAAACAATTCCCGCGTTTCCCTTAAGCCTTATACGATTTTCAAAAAGCTTGGTGATACTTTTCTCATCAAGCTTTTTTTATTAAAAATAAAAACCAAAGGAGGTAAGGTATTTTTATGAACGAGACATTCCCTAATTGGTTAAAGCAACGAGCAAATCTTACGCCAAATCGTTTGGCTGTTAAAGTAGAAAATGAAGAATTGACGTTTGACGAGCTTTATAAACGTGTTCAAAATAGAGTAAAACAATTAATCTCTCTTGGGGTAAAAAGAGATGAGCATATAGGAGTGCTCATGAAAAACAGTGTAGATATGATTGAAGTGATTCATGCGCTCTTCTCTGTCGGTGCTATAGCTGTATTATTAAATCATCGCTTAACAAATCAAGAGCTAGCTTTTCAACTATCAGATGCTGAAGCTGTTTCTGTTATTTGTCATGAAGAATTAGCGGGAAAACTAGGTGAAAAGGTAAATGTAATTGTTGTTGACCACCTCAAAGAAATAGAAAGTCTTGTTTACATAGAAGAAATTGAGGAGTTCAAGGCAGATCAAGTGGCAACCATCATGTATACATCTGGAACAACTGGATATCCAAAAGGTGTACTACAAACGTTTGGAAATCATTGGTCAAGTGCAATCGGCTCTGCATTAAATCTGGGAATAGTACAAGAAGATCGTTGGTTATTAGCTGTTCCGTTATTTCATATTAGCGGATTATCGATCTTGTTTCGAAGTGTTATTTATGGAATTGGTATTGTCTTATTTGAGAGATTTGATGCTAAAAAAATGAATCGTGCCATCTTGGAGGATGGGGTAACCATTGTGTCAGTTGTCACAACGATGTTAAATCAAATGCTAGTTGACCTTGGCCATAACAAATACCCGGAGAGCTTTCGATGTATGCTTGCAGGAGGAGGTCCAGTTCCAAAAGACTTGCTTGAAAAAAGCCTCACAAAACAAATCCCCGTTTTTCAAACATATGGAATGACCGAAACTTCTTCACAAATTGTTACCTTATCTCCTGAATATAGCATGAAAAAGGTAGGATCAGCAGGTAAACCATTATTTTTATGTCAAATGAAAATCATGCAAAATGATAGAGAATGTGCACCATTTGAAGAGGGTGAGATTTTCGTAAAAGGTCCAAATATTACAAAGGGCTACTGGAAGCGTGAGGAAGCGACAAAAAACGGATTTACGAATGGTTGGTTTCACACAGGTGATCAAGGTTATATCGATAATGATGGATTTTTATATATATTAGACAGACGATCAGATTTAATTATTTCTGGTGGAGAAAATGTATACCCTGCAGAAATTGAAAATGTTCTCCTCTCATACCCAGCTGTCCAGGATGCGGGTGTTGTTGGTATAGAAGATAAGAAATGGGGACAGGTTCCATATGCTTTTCTTGTTACAACTGAAAAAATTGATCGTGAAGATCTTCTTACATACTGTCAAGAACGATTGGCAAAATACAAAGTTCCTCATCATATAACATTTTTAGAAGAGCTTCCAAGAAATGCATCTAATAAGCTTTTGAGAAAAAATCTTAGAAAATATCTAGAAAAAGGAATGTCTATATGATAAAAGTTGAAAAAGTCACGTTGTATCATATCACTCAGAAATTGAAAGTCCCGTTTACATCAAGCATAGGACATGTTACGGATCGAGATAGTATTTTAGTTGAGGTGATTGATTGTGATGGAGTAAGTGGATGGGGAGAGGTTGTGGCTTTTTCAACACCTTGGTATACAGAAGAAACGATTTCAACCTGCTTTCATCTTCTTAAAGACATTCTTATCCCATTAGTCATTTCTGAGACTTTTGAACACCCAGATGAACTGCAGGAAATTTTTAAAAGAATAAAGCGAAATCAAATGGCAAAAGCATCTCTAGAGGGTGCAATATGGGATTTATATGCTAAGAAGAAAAATGTATCCTTATCAGCGGCATTAGGTGGCGTAAGAAATGAAATTGAGTGCGGTGTTGTTGTCGGGATATCTTCCTTTTCAAATATGATTGAACAAATTACTCGATATCATGAGGAAGGCTATAAACGATTTAAAATAAAGATTTCACCAGATCAAGATATGAAAATAGTTGAGGAAATACGCAAAAGGTTTCCTGATTTACCTTTAATGGCAGATGCAAATTCATCTTATACACTGAATGATGTTGAAAGATTAAAAGAACTAGATCAATTTGGATTAATAATGATTGAACAACCACTCGCAGCAGATGATATTGTTGATCATGCCAAACTTCAAGAGAAACTATCAACTCCTATCTGCTTAGATGAAAGTATTATAACTAGTGAAGATGCCAGAAAAGCGATTGAACTAGGAAGTTGCCAAGTTATTAATATTAAACCGGGGCGCGTAGGTGGGTTAACTGAATCAAAGAAAATACATGATTTATGTCTTAAAAACGAAATACCCGTCTGGTGTGGTGGGATGCTTGAAACAAGTATTTCACGAGCCCATAATATTGCTTTAGCATCACTAGCAAACTTTACAATTCCGGGAGATATCTCATCATCTTCAAGATATTGGGAGAAGGATATCGTTGATCCGGAAATAAGAAGTGTTTCAGGGAAAATTAGTGTACCAAATGAAATTGGGATAGGGTATAAGGTTAAGAAAGATCTGTTAAAATCAATAGCTTCATCAGTCACAGTTTTAAAATAATGATAAAAAGATATTTTTAATTAGAATATAGAGGGGAAATTTAATTATTAGCCTATGAAAAATTAATTTTATAGTAAATTTGTTTGTCAAAATTAAATGATCAAGATTTTTAATGAAAGCTAACAACCGAGTATAATTATGAAGAAAGATTAACAAATTTAATGAAAGTTAGTTTCTCTTTCTGCTCTTTTAAGGATAACTCTAGACTATGAATTCAGTATACTCACTGAGTACATAGTTTGAGTTATCCTTTTTTTATCTCCTAAATTGTCGAGAAAAGATGTTTGACATAAAAGTCTAAATGAATTATTGTTGCGTTAAGGAAACTTTTTTAGATGAACTAACAAAAAATGATGCAAGTAAAAAATGTAGCACACATACTAAATAACTACATAAACTACTTTTGACCCAGCAAAAATAGGAAAGTTTCAACCATGAATATAAAAATGAAAAGCGAAATGGAGGAGTAAAAGGTGAAAAAATGGTTGGCAGGTGTAGGAACAGCGATTCTAGCAGTATTTTTATTATCGGCATGTGGTAGTGATAGTGAACAGACAAATGGTGATGTAGCTGAAGGAAACGGAACTTCTAGTGAAACAATTAACGTTACAACAACTACAGGTCAAGTAGCAGATATCGTAAAACATGTGGGTGGAGATAAAGTGGAAGTTACTTCATTAATGGGACCCGGAGTCGACCCTCATCTTTATCAAGCTTCTCAAGGAGATATCCAGAAATTAAATGAAGCAGATATGATTTTTTACAATGGCCTTCATTTAGAGGGTAAAATGGGTGAAATTTTCGAAAAGATGTCAGAGGATAAAGCAACAGTTGCTGTTGGTGATTCTATTCCTGAGGATAAGTTATTAGCAGCAGATGATTCAACTGCACACGATCCTCACGTATGGTTTGATATCAAAGCATGGATTCATGCTGTTGATGCAGTTGAAGAAGAATTAACAAAGCAATCTCCTGATAATGAAGAATTATTTAAGGAAAATGCGGCCAACTATAAAAAAGAATTAGAGGATTTAGATGCTTATGCAAATGAGCAAATTGAAACCATTCCAGAAGAAAGCCGTGTACTAGTAACAGCACATGATGCCTTTGCTTATTTTGGGCATGCATATGGATTGGAAGTAATGGGATTACAAGGATTAAGTACAGATTCTGAATATGGACTAAAAGATGTTCAAGCGTTGGTAGATACATTAGTAGAAAGAAACATTAAAGCTGTGTTTATTGAAAGTAGTATTTCAGAAAAGTCAATTAGTGCAGTAGTAGAAGGTGCAAAAAAACAAGGTCATGAAGTAGTTATCGGTGGTGAGCTTTTCTCTGACGCTATGGGTGAAGAAGGAACAGAAGAAGGCACATACGTTGGTATGTTCAAACACAATGTAGACACAATTGTATCTTCTTTAAAATAGAGTAACGATAGGTTATAAGATTGATAGCTAAGAATGAAAACAATTTGTTCTTAGCTATTGGTATATCTCTAAAAGTGAAACCGCAAAAAGGTTGGTGTTAACGAATGAATCCTGTTACAGTAGAAAATTTAACAATTGCGTATCATCAGAAACCTGTTTTACAAGAAGTAAGTTTTGAGGTACCTGAAGGAAAATTAATTGGCATTATTGGCCCAAACGGTGCTGGAAAGTCAACCTTGATTAAAGGAATTTTAGGATTAATTCCAGCAGCTTCTGGTGAAGTAAATATATTCGGTGAACAATACAAGAAGCAGAGAAAACGTGTGGGCTATGTTCCACAACGTGGATCTGTGGATTGGGATTTCCCAACAAATGCTTTAGATGTTGTTTTAATGGGAAGATATGGTCATGTTGGCTGGTTTAAACGTCCAGGTAAGAAAGATATTGAGTTTGCTAGAGAATGTCTTAAAAAAGTAGGAATGCTTGAATTCGAAAATCGTCAAATCAGTCAGCTTTCTGGTGGACAGCAGCAAAGGGTCTTTTTAGCAAGAGCACTTGCTCAAGATGCAGATGTTTACTTTATGGATGAACCATTTGTTGGAGTGGATGCAGCAACTGAAAAAGCCATTATCGCTTTATTAAATGAATTAAAGGAAAAAGGGAAAACAGTTCTAGTTGTTCATCATGATTTACAAACAGTAGAAGAGTATTTTGATTGGGTTCTTCTATTAAATATGAGAAAAGTTGCGTTTGGTCCAACTAAGGATGCTTTCTCAATCGATAATCTTCAAAAAACGTATGGTGGAAAACTAACATTTCTACAAGATCAATCGGTTGTTGTTGAAGGGAAATAAAAAGATAGATAGTAGATCATAGCCTTCCTAAAGAAGGGTAGGGAACGGTTAGTTCCTTTAGAATAAATAGGAGTGAAGCAAATGTTTGAAGAACTATTGTTACAACTTCAAAATCCAAATACCCAATGGGTTTTAATTGGCACAATGCTCCTGGGAATTGCTAGTGGAGTTGTCGGAAGCTTTACATTATTAAGAAAGCAAAGCTTAATAGGTGATGCGATGGCTCATTCAGCTTTACCTGGAGTATGTATTGCCTATTTACTATATGGTTCAAAATCGCTTCTTTGGTTTTTAATTGGAGCTGTCATTGCAGGCTTAATTTCATCTTTTTTCATTCAAGTGATTATTAATCATTCCAGAATAAAAGAGGATTCAGCACTAGGTATTATCATTTCTGTGTTTTTTGGATTCGGGATTGTTCTTTTAACCTATATCCAGCATAATGGTGCTGGAAATCAAAGTGGTTTAGATGACTTTATTTTTGGGCAGGCAGCTTCAATGGTTGCAGCAGATGTACGTTTAATTACCATCATAGCCATCATTTTGCTAGCCATCACGGCAATCTTTTATAAAGAGTTTAAATTGCTAACGTTTGATCCCCAGTTTGCAAAGGGAATTGGAATTCCAGCGAAATTCTTTAATGGGCTGTTGCTTTTACTCATTGTTTGTTCAGTTGTAATTGGCTTACAAACAGTGGGTGTTGTGTTAATGGCAGCTATGCTCATTACTCCCGCGATTAGCGCAAGATATTGGACAGAAAAATTAAGCTCAATGATCATTATTTCAGGATTTATCGGCGGCATTTCTGGAGTATTTGGAACACTATTAAGTACGATTATGGAAGGGATGGCAACTGGACCACTTATTATTATTGCTGCAACAATCATGTTTATCATTTCACTTATTTTTGCTCCAAAAAGAGGCTTGCTTGCAAAGGCAATAAAACAACTACATTTAAGAAAACGAACGGCAGTAGAGCAAATTTTCTTAAGTTTTTATGATGTAGCAGAAGGCGGAAATCTGCGTGAAATTTCTGAAGATGAGGTTTTATTAAAAAGAAAAGTTACACCAAGCCTTTTCCAACATGCTAAAAATGTATTGGAAAAGAAGGAGTATATTAAACCATCAAGTAATGGTAAATGGATGTTAACTGAAAAAGGAATTGAGGCAGGATACGAACTTGTTTTACAACAGCGTTTATATGAAATGTATTTAATGCATGAAATGGAATTTGCCCATTTAGAGTTGAAAACAAGAGAGGATC
This sequence comes from Bacillus sp. AFS040349, assembly GCF_002577655.1. Taxonomy (NCBI): domain Bacteria; kingdom Bacillati; phylum Bacillota; class Bacilli; order Caryophanales; family Bacillaceae; genus Bacillus; species Bacillus sp. AFS040349. The sequence goes on from NZ_NUMC01000007.1 coordinate 26,285, forward strand.
TTAATTTAAATGCCATTTCAAAAGAAACGAAAGATCAGCTGCTTAAATTATTGCGTATCCATGATCGCGCACCATTACTAATACCTAAGTCAACGAGTCTCGGAGATAGGAGAGTGATGGTAAATGACTTATGATGCTTGGATTATCATAACAGGATCATTAGTAGGCATTACATGTGCAATGATTGGCTGTTTCCTCGTTTTAAGAAAAATGGCGATGCTAGCAGATGCGATCTCACATACTGTTTTATTAGGAATAGTCGGTGGATATTTAGTTAGTCGTAGTCTAGATGGTCCATCCCTTTTAATTGGTGCAGTTATAGTAGGGTTATTAACAGCCTTACTTGTTCAGGTTTTGAGTGGTAAGGGTGTTCAAGGTGATGCTGCGATTGGGATTGTGTTTACATCTCTTTTTGCCGTCGGAGTTATTCTTCTTTCTGTTTTTGCAGGAAATATCCATTTAGATGTGGATCACGCCTTAATGGGGGAAATCACATTTATCCCGTGGGATACAGTCGAGTGGAATGGGATGGAGATGGGTCCAAAAGCAGTTTGGCTTTTAGGTTTTGTGTTCATTGTAAACTTACTAATCATTATCTTCTTTTATAAAGAATTTAAGATTAGCTCATTCGATCCTGAGATGGCTGTAGCAATTGGAATTCCCGTCTTATTTATTCATTACTTACAGATGGGGATGCTCTCAATTACTACTGTTGCCTCATTCGATAGTGTTGGTGCCATTTTAGTTGTGGCAATGCTCATTGTCCCTGCCTCTACAGCCTATTTACTAACAGATAAACTACTAAATATGCTTTTTATTAGTGCGGGAATAGGTGTTTTCTCTGCGATATGTGGATATTACATGGCAACCGTATTAAATGTGTCGATTGCAGGTGCTATGGCAACGTCAACTGGTGTTCTTTTCGCCCTTGCGTTTTTGTTTTCACCAAAGCATGGATTACTTGCAAAAAAACGAGCACAAAAAAAGCTATCAAAAGCTACTGCTAAAACTGCAACAACAAATCCCGGCCTCTAACAGCCGGGATTTTTTAAGTATTATGGGTATCATTAGTATGTTATTGTTATTCCATTAATCCATATTCAATCGCGCGATCAGCAACTAAGTCATCAACATCTTGAGGAAGGTCATCCAGTGAGCCGAACTCATAGTCCCATAAATTTGTAAAAGAATCTACAAAAATCGGAAACGAGTCAGCATTTGAATTTTTTACATCTTGACGAAATGACTCAATCAGGCTTTCCTTCATGTTACATCCCCCTTGCTCGTTTTATCACCACTTTATTTTTTCTAAAAGAAGAAAAAATATGTAAAGCTTATTTAAGATTCGTTTTGTTTTAAATAGCGCTTATCTTTCATAAAGAGTTTCCAAAAGTAAACAAATCCTGGGAAGAGAATTAGAAACCCAACAATATATGTGATGAATAACGCTCGAAAAGTGTTCGGATGCGTAAAACCAGATTCAATTGTGACGTCAGGATAAATCATGTATGGAAGATGAGCTCGTCCATATGCATAACTTGCTAATAAATATTGAATGGTTACAGCTACTACTGCTAATCTAGGTCTTCCAATACGTTGCTTATGTTTTGCAGATGGAATGAATAAAGCAGCTCCAGCAATAACAAACAGAAGAACAGATCCAATTAAAAAGGGGAGGTACTCAAGCATATTCGTATAAAGCCAATTTGCTTCGGCCCTTAGGGTTAGCATAATTAACAATGCTGTAAATAAGGAAATGGGACCAAGAATTAATGCATCACGACGATAAACACGATATGCTTCGAGTTCATCTGCTACATTTGAATAGTCAGCAAGCAGTAGTGATGATAAAAACAATGTACTGCTAACAGCAAATCCAATGAAGGCGTATATGTTTGGACTTGTGAATAAAGCAGCGAAGTTAAGTTGATGGACACCATTTACAACATCAATATAGCCACCATGTGTAATCGGCAAAACAAGCATAAGTAACGCTGGAATAATAAATCCAGAGATTCCGGAAACATATGTTAAGCCTTTTTCATAGTCTTTTGCAACATGTGAAAACACTAAGAAACCACTTCGTAATGCTAATAAAATCAAGATAAAACTCCCTGGAAGGAGTAGGACTGTGCCTAAGATAAACGTTGCTCCCGGGAAAAAGCTAACTAGCGCGATAACAATTGCCACAATGAATACATTTGTTACTTCCCATGTGGGAGAAAGATAACGGTTTGCGATGTTTGTTGCATTTGTTTTTTCTTTATTAAAATAAACCATGGACCAGAAGCCTGCTCCAAAATCCATTGTCGCCATAACGGCATAAATAAACACAAACCCCCATAATACTGTGATTGCGAGTAATGAATCTGCAGTCATTTTGATTCACACCTTTTCTAAGGATTAATAACTAAGATTATTTTGTTTAGGTACTCCTCCATCAAGCTCATCCTCAACAGGGTGGCGCTTAAAGTAATATCTTAATACAGCTAAAACCGCAATACCTAAAATAACATAAATTAAAGAGAAAAGAAGAAACAACATCCCGATTTGAGTTGACTTTGTTACGACATCTTCGGTAGCTAAAATGCGATAAATCACCCATGGCTGTCTCCCCGTACAGGCAAAAATCCATCCAAATTCAATGGAAAGAAGGGACAGTGGCCCAGCTACAACGAAGGCATACATAAATAGCTTAGGAAAATGTGGTTTTTTCAAAAATTTGTACCAAACAAACCCAGCAAGTGATAAAAAGATTAAAAAGCTCCCAATAAGAACCATTCCGTTAAAAAGTGTGTGCACAAATAACGGTGGCCAGTATTCCTCAGGGAAATCATTTAAACCAACAACCTCTGTTTTAAAGCTATCTCCTGCTAAGAAGCTTAAGGCCCAAGGAATTTCAATCCCATACTTTACTTCTTGGCTTTCACGATCTGTAAATCCTCCAATAGCAAGGGGAGCGTAATCCTGTGTTTCAAAAAGGCCTTCTGCAGCAGCAAGCTTTTCAGGCTGGTATTCATGTAACATTTGAGCCGACTCATGGCCATTGATTGCTGTTAGAAAAGAAAAGATTCCTCCAATAACCAAACTTAACATAAGCGCTTTTCGATGAAATTTGTATACACGTTCATTTTTCCTGCTTTTTAACATTTTGAATGCTGCAATTGTACTAATCATAAAAGCACCTGTCATATAGGCTGAAACGGCTACATGTGCAGCTGAAATGAAGAAGCTAGGGTTAAAAAACGCAGCCCATGGATCCACATCCACAATTTCTCCATCTTGAATCCTGAAACCAGCGGGAGTTCCTTCAAATGCATGAACATTTGTTATGAGAACGGCAGAAGCACTTGCCCCAATAAGGACGAGGGTAACGCTGATGATTCTCATTCTAGGAGAAATTCGATCAGCCGCATAAACATAAATGCTCATAAACAAGGCTTCAATAAAGAAAGCATAAATTTCAATTTGGAAAGGTAATGACATGACTCTCCCAATTACCTCCATAAATCCCGGCCATAATAATGCGAGCTGAACCCCGGCAATTGTTCCTGTTGGAATGGCAACCCCAAGCAAAACAGCCTGTCCTTTTGTCCAACGCTTTGCCATTATGGCATAATCCTGATCCTTCGTTTTTTGAAAAAGAAGTTCCGCACATAATATCATTAAAGGCAACCCAACACCCAAAGTGGCAAAAATAATGTGAAAGCCCATTGTGGTTCCGAACAGTGAACGCGCTAATACTAAATCATCCATTGCGATCCGCCTTTCTTTTCCTACCTTGTCGTAATCACCCATAGTGTCCACTATTTTCTAGAGAATATTCTTGTGTTTTCTATTTGAAGGGGAGAAGGAAATTTTCAAATAAGTACTCATGGCTAGAGCTGGAGGTGAAGCTCATAAAAGTGATGAAGACCATTAGAGAGTGGAAAATTAGAGGAGATGGTCTTCATCAGTTAGATGAAGACCATCATAGAGTGGAGAATTAGAGGAGATGGTCTTCATCAACGGGATGAAGACCAACATTGAGTGGAAAATTAGAGAAGATGGTCTTCATCAACCGGATGAAGACCAACATTGAGTGAAAAAACAGAGGAGATGGTCTTCATCAGTGAAATGAAGACCATCATAGAGTGAAAATTAGAGGAGATGGTCTTCATCAACGGGATGAAGACCAACAGAGGGTGAAAATTAGAGGAGATGGTCTTCATCAACGGGATGAAGACCAACATTGAGTGAAAAAACAGAGGAGATGGTCTTCATCAACGGGATGAAGACCAACATTGAGTGAAAAAACAGAGGAGATGTTCTTCATCAGTGAAATGAAGACCATCATGGAGTGGAAAATTAGAGGAGATGGTCTTCATCAGTGAAATGAAGACCATCATGGTGTGAAAAAACAGAGGAGATGGTCTTCATCAGTGAAATGAAGACCAACACAGTGTGAAAAATCAGAGGATATGGTCTTCATCAACGGGATGAAGACCATCATAGAGTGAAAAAATAGAGGATATGGTCTTCATCAACGGGATGAAGACCATCATTAAGTGAAATAGCTGTTTGATATATATCACAGTCTTTTATTTATTTTTATTCCTCATAATAAGTCCACTGATGAACCCCTTTTACCTTAAAGTTTTTTTGAAGAATTCTTGTTATTCTTCTTTTAGTTACAACTTCATTACACCATTCATGAATGACATTTGCCGTGAGCTTATTGTCTGGAAAAAGAAGCTTAAATGTCCTTACATTTCGCATAACAGCAGCCTCAATTTCTTCTCTGTGACCACAGATTAAACATGAAAATTGCATTCCCTCAACACTAATTGTGAAAGACAAACACTCCCCACAAACAACCCCTTTACGAAGCTCCTTATATTCATAACTAGGTAACTTCCTATAAGGAGAGTCCGTGACATGTAAAGAAAGTAACTTGTCAGCAAGCCTCTTATGATCATCTTTTAACTTTGACGATACTGTATTTAGTTCTTTCAAGTGCCTATTAATTTGTGTAGGAAAAATAAATGGTTTGTTTAGGGGTGATTGATATAGAGTGAATTCTGGGTTGATGAAAACGACTGAAGCAAAAATCGGTGTGGGGTAACCAAGATGTTTGAGTAATTGTCTTAATAATGATTCGGTTCTATTCAATTGAATGAGAGGATTGCTTATTTCTTTTTGGTTTTTCTTATATAGTCGATCAGAGTCATAATAATAATCTCCTTCATAATTTTTCACCTCATAAAGGTAAAGAGAGTCTCGGGTGATAAGTAAAGAGTCAATTTGGAATAATGTGTTATTTTGTTTTAAAAGCAAATCATTTAGGATAATGCATTCACAACTAAGCTTTTCTAGTAAACTATCTAATAATACCTCGCCCTCATACCCTTTCTTAAGATTAAAATAATACTGCTTGTCCTTTTCATCCAAACTCATTCGGGTATTTAGACTTTTTAGAATACATAATTCATTAGGTTCCTTTCGGTGCTTGTAAATCATATTTCACATCCTTTTTATTTTTGAAGATCAAGTTGATTATATGATAGATGTATCTTTCTGTCTAAATAAAAAAAAGTGAACGAAATATTCGCTCACTTACTTGATAAGGCAGTTTTTAATGTTTCTAAATTTCTTTCCATAATACTAAAATAATCCTCATTATTTTTTACATCTTCTTCTGTAATAGACTCTAGGTTGCTAAGGGTTAATGCTTCTGCTCCAATTTCAGCTTGAACGATATCTGTTACATTGCTTGTAACATTTGTTTCAAAAATGATGTAGTTGATTTCATGTTCTTTAGCAGTTTCAATAATTGTTTGTAATTCTTTTTGTGAAGGTTCCTCGGTTGGAGAAAGCCCTAGTACACTGATTTGTTCGATTCCATAACGGTTTTTCCAATAACCGTAAGCAGCATGAGATACTAGGATCTCTTTCTTTTCTGCATTGCTTATTACATCTTTAAAAGATTGATCAAGGTCTTCAAGCTGCGTTTTTAAAGCTTGGAAGTTATCCTCAAATGTTTGCTTTCCTTCTGGGTTAAGTTCTATTAATGCATCTTTGATGTTTTCTGCTAGAGTAATTGAATGAATAGGGTCAATCCAAACGTGTGGGTCTTGATCACCGTGATCGTGTGCGTGTGCACTTTCATCATGAGCAGCCTCATCCTCAGTGTGTGCACTTTCATCATGAGCGGTTTCATCCTCAGCGTGTGCACTTTCATCATGAGCGGCTTCGTCCTCAGTATGTGCACTTTCATCATGAGCGGCTTCGTCCTCAGTGTGTGCACTTTCATCATGAGCGGCTTCGTCCTCAGCGTGTGCACTCTCATCATGAGCGGCTTCGTCTTCAGCGTGTGCACTCTCATCATGAGCAGCTTCTTCTTCAAGACCTTCTATATATTCGATTCCTTCACCAGCGTTGATAAAAGCAACATCTTCAGAATTTAATGATTTTTGAACTTTTTCTGTAAAGCTTTCAAATCCTACACCTGAATAAATGAATCCATCTGCTTCAGCGATTTCAACCATCGCCTTAGTAGTAGGCTCGTATGTGTGGGCGTCAACTCCAGGAGGAAGAATGTTTTCAACTTCAACTAAATCTCCACCTATCTTTTTTGCAAAATCTTCTAGTGGATAAATCGTAGTATAGATTTTTAATGTATCTTCAGTATTTGTTTCATTCGCCGATTTTCCTTCTTCGTTACTTGCGTTACAGCCTATTAATAAGCTTGATAGTAACAGGAATGAGCTCATGAGTAATGTGTGCTTTTTCATGTAAATAATCTCCTTTCAATAAATCAGTATGATTACGATTAAGACTTCACTATTATATCTTAATGATTACGATTTGAGAACTAATTTTTATTTCTAAAAACAAATAGTAACTGTTACGATTTAATTTCCTTAACCATAGTAACTCATCATTAGAGAATTTTCAAGAGTTATGATATGATAAAAAAACAGAAAACTAGAATAGTGGAGGAATGAATATGAGATTAGTAGATGAAATTTTAGCACATAATGAAAAATTTGTAGCAGATAAAGAATTTGAAAAATTTGAAACAACAAAATTTCCTGAGAAAAAGCTTGTCATCTTATCTTGTATGGACACTAGATTAGTGGAGCTTTTGCCACAAGCAATGAACATTCGAAATGGTGACGTAAAGATTGTGAAAAGTGCTGGTGCCATTGTTGCTCATCCTTTTGGAAGTATCATGAGAAGTATATTAGTCGCTGTTTATGAATTAAAAGCAGATGAAATCTGTGTAGTAGGCCACCATGATTGTGGTATGAGTAAATTGAATTCAGAATCTTTCTTATCAAAAGCAGTGGAACGAGGAGTTTCCTCTGAAAAAATTGATACAATTAAATATTCTGGAATAGATTTAGATCAATGGCTAAAAGGCTTTGAGAAAGTTGAAGATAGTGTTCGTGATAGTGTAGAAACAATTAAAAATCACCCATTACTAGTAGAGAATATTCCAGTGCATGGTCTTGTTATAGATCCTGCAACAGGAAAACTTGATGTTGTTGTAAATGGATACGAAGATTAAGAAAAGAAAAAGCTATGAAAAATTTCATAGCTTTTTTTCTTGTTTTTCCGGTACAAGATCAACACCACCGGGATGAAACGGATGACATTTTAAAATACGCTTTATCGTTAAATAACTTCCTTTAAGCACCCCAAACCTTTGAAACGCTTCGAGTCCGTAATGTGAACATGTTGGGTAAAAGCGACAGGTGGGTGGTGTAAGGGGAGAAATAAACTTTTGATAGAAACGGATACCGGAGATGAAAATTTGCTTCATAACTTGTTGACCTCACTTTTAATAATGCAGTTTTTCATAACTAGAATAGTTGATCATTCGCCATTTTTCATTCATGTGTTACAATATAAACGAGCATAGTATGCTAGTCTATTTTAACATTATAGGAGTGAAAAAGATGCCTTCAGTAGAAAGCTTTGAATTAGATCATAATGCCGTAAAGGCACCATATGTTCGTCATTGTGGCGTTCATAAAGTTGGTAGTGACGGTGAAGTAAATAAATTTGATATTCGTTTTTGTCAGCCAAATAAACAGGCGATGAAGCCTGATACCATTCACACGTTAGAGCATTTACTGGCTTTTAATATTCGTGAGCATTCAGAAAAATATGATCACTTTGATATTATTGATGTTTCACCAATGGGATGTCAAACAGGCTATTATTTAGTTGTAAGTGGAAAGCCAGAAGTAAGTGAAATCATTGATCTTTTAGAAGATACTATGAAAACTGCTGTTGAAATTACGGAAATTCCAGCAGCTAATGAAAAACAATGTGGTCAAGCAAAGCTTCATGACTTAGAAGGAGCAAAGCGTTTAATGCGTTTTTGGCTTGATCAAGATAAAGAAGAATTAGCCAAAGTATTTGGTTAAGAAAAAAACGGTGTTCCAAATGGGACACCGTTTTTCATTAGTCTTCTTTTCTATAACTTAAACTAGCAATCGCATCGTGTAAATGAATAGATTCTTCGTTACGACATTCTACTGTAAATGCCTGTACAAAATCTAATTCATATAAGTCAGCAGCAACAAGTCTAACCATATCTTCCACAAAACGAGGATTTTCATATGCAGTTTCTGTTACAACCTTTTCATCTGTACGCTTAAGAACAGGGTGTATCATTGCACTTGCATTTGATTCAGCTGCTTCTAATAGTGCTGCTTTCCAATCTGTTTTTTCATCATAACCCTCAGTAAACTCCACGTTCATTGTTACGAATCCACGTTGATTATGCGCACTATATTCGCTAATTTCCTTAGAACATGGACAAAGTGTTGTGATTGCACTAGTTAAAGAAGCTGAGCTTGTAAATCCAACACCATCTTCGTAGGTAACAGAAACAGTAGCTTCGGCATGATTTAATCCTACTAATTCTGAGCTTGGTCCTTTGCGTTCATAGAACCAAGGGAATGTTACCTCTATACTTGCGTCTTTTTGCTTTAGACGTTCTGCCAATTCTTTCGTAAAATCATACAGATTTGAAAGAGTAAGAACAAATCCTCCATTTTGACGGTATTGCTCAAGCTGTTCAGTAAAACGGCTCATGTTTGTGCCTTTTGAATCATATGAAATTTTACTTGTCATTTTAAAAGTAGCAATAGTCGTTTGTTCCTTTGGCAGTAAGTCAGAATGAATAATGATAGGATGTTTAACATTACTAATTCCTACAGCGTCTATAGTAAAAAGAAAATCTTTTTTTGTGTTTTGTAAATCAGGCATCTGCTCTTTTTCTGTGGGTTTTAGCTTTACTCCTGGTTCAACAGAGCCGAATAAACGGTGTCGTTCCTTTTTTGGTGGTAAATTTATCTTTCTTGTCATTTTAATCCCCTCTCACTTACTCGATATTGAGAGTATACTGTAAGTCAATAGAAAACTTCAACGAATAAATCTCTGGAATGTGTTGGGATGTGTCGAATTTTAGTAAAAGAACTAGAATGAAAAAAGAATGTAAAGAAAAGTTCATAATTAAAAAGACATAATCTCGCAAGAAAACTAGTATGATATAGAACAAAGATTAATAGGATAGGAGTTCAAAAATGAATAAAATCGTCATACCACTATTTCGTGAATTTATTGCTCTCGGGTTAATAGGTTTATTTTTTTACTTATTCCTATTTGTTGATTTTCAGGATCTATCATTTAACATTCCTTCAGAATTATTAACAGTCAACACGATGTTTTTAAGTATTCTATTAGAAGCGATACCCTTTATTTTGTTAGGAGTTTTTGTTTCAGCGCTTATTCAAACATATGTTTCTGAAGATTTAATTAAAAGAGCATTGCCTAGAAATGCGATTCTTGCTCTTTTGCCAGCAGCATTACTAGGAGCTATTTTCCCTATTTGCGAATGTGCAATTGTTCCGATTGTAAGAAGGTTGATGAAAAAGGGAATGCCGTTACATATTGGGGTAGTCTTTCTGGTTGGGGCACCGATCTTAAATCCAGTTGTATTTGCTTCAACCTATTATGCCTTTTCTTCAGAGCTTCATATTGCTTATGCAAGAATGGGGTTAGCGTTTGTTTTGTCGATTGTGATCGGGTTTATCATTTATCTTTTGTTTAAGAACACCAATCAATTAAAATGGACGAAAGAGGATGTAGTAGTAGAAGGGAATACTAATCAAGAAGAAAAAGTAGGAAAGTTAAAATCTACGTTATTTCATGCAAGTGATGAATTTTTTGAAATGGGAAAATTTTTAATAATGGGGGCATTAATCGCCAGTCTTTTTCAAACATTTCTTGATCGTACTCTGTTGACTGAGCTTGGAACGAACGAGTTCCTTTCTCCTGCATTAATGATGGGGTTTGGTTATATTCTATCACTATGCTCTGAAGCAGATGCCTTTGTTGCAGCTTCTTTTGGTGGTACATTTACTGCCGGTTCATTACTTGCTTTTTTAGTATATGGTCCAATGCTTGATTTGAAGAATACAATTATGCTTTTTGCTTTCTTTAAAGCAAGGTTTGTTGCAGCGTTTATTCTAGTCGTTACTATTGTTGTTTATATCTCTATTATTATTTACCAGATTCTATTTTTATAAGTAAAGGAGGTTTAGAGATTATATGGAAAAACAACATGCGCAGTATCGATTTCAACTATATATCCGAGGAATTATATTAATTGGATTTACCTTATTAATGCTTAAGTTAGTCATCACAGGAAATATGGTTCATTTTATTGCACCAAAAATGATGCCTTTTATGAATTTTGCAATTATTGTTTTTGCCCTGTTAGGTGCGATCCAAATCTGGAGAAGTTGTTCTAAAAAGCAAGCTGAGCTTTACTGTGATTGTGGAACAGACCATGCTGTTTCATCTTCTCCAATAAAAACGCTACTTGTTTATTCCTTATTTGTTTTTCCTATTATAACTGGATTTTTATTTCCAGATGTTGTGTTGGATAGCTCTGTTGCTGCCAAAAGAGGATTTAAGACAAATCTAGAAGAGCAAGATACATCAAAGGCTGAGGCTTACTTAAGTGATCCTGAAGCTTATTTGAATGAGTTAGATGAAAGTGTAGGAAATAAAGTTGCGCAGTCTTCCAACATTCCGGATGTACCACTTGAACACCCTGAAGGATTTGAGGTTCAGGAAAAACCAGTGGACTTTTATGCACAACTTGAGCAGAAAATGCTTGAAATGGAAACCATTCAATTTACTGAAGAAAATTTTATAGCAATGACCTCGATACTTGACGAAAACCCTGATAAGTTCGTTGGAAAAAAGGTAGAGATGTTAGGGTTTGTTTTTAGAGAACATGATTTTAAAGAGAATCAATTTGTCATCGCAAGGTTTGGTTTATCATGTTGTGTGGCAGATGCATCAGTGTTTGGAACATTGGCAACATCTCCAGAAGCAGAGACATTGGGTGATGATCAATGGGTGAAACTAACTGGTACAATTACAACAGTAAAGTATCAAGATTGGACATTACCTTCAATTGAGGTTTCCGAAATTGACCGTGTTGAACAACCGGAATCACCTTATGTTTATGAAAGTTACTAAAAGGCTAAGAGAAAACCCACGCAATTTATTGATTTTGCGTGGGTTTTTCTTGATCTTTCTCTTGTGTTTCTTGATTGTTAACTGGCTTTTTAATTGGATCAACAGTATGTTTATATTGATAGGCTTTTCTTGTCGTTAAAAGGCTAAGCAAAAGCACAATAATGACAATGATGATGCAGATAATAAAAACATTTTTCAATACATTATCCTCCCAAAAAATCTTCCTCTACTTATTCTATTACTAGTTATCATATCATGAAAGATCTAACATGTTTATACAATGTTTTTAGTATGTTCAGGCGTTTAAAGTAGAAAAACTGGGGTAAAGTACTAGTAGATAATAAAGGAGGAATTAAGATGTCAGAGAAACTAGTAACTACAGTAAATAAACAAATTGCCAACTGGACGGTGCTTTATGTAAAACTACATAATTATCATTGGTTTGTTAAAGGGAAAAACTTCTTTACATTGCATGAAAAGTTTGAGGAGTTCTATACCGAAGCAGCTGTCCATATTGATGAACTAGCTGAACGCTTATTAGCTCTTGAAGGAGCACCGGTTGCTACAATGAGAGAAAGCTTAGAGCTTGCTTCAATTAAAGAAGCTGATGGAAGTGAAACAGCAGAACAAATGGTTCAAAACATCTACGATGATTTTAGTGTGTTAGTAGATGAGCTAAAAGAAGGAATGGATTTAGCTGGTGAGGTAGGAGATGAAACAACTGGTGATATGCTATTGGCTATTCATCAAAGCTTAGAAAAGCATAATTGGATGTTAAAGTCTTTCTTAGGAAAATAAGCAGAAAGCAGGTGATGTGATCATCGCCTGCTTTTTTTCATAAACTAGAAAATTATAAGCTGCATTAATTATGGATAACGCTTCGACATCCAGCTCCAGCTCCTAGCCCCTCGAGGTCATAAGCCAATTTAGAATATAAGGCAAAGAACACCTTCTATTCTAAATCGTCTTATGCTAGTCGGGGCTGAACGAGTCGCTTACGCTTTTGTTATTGTTAAAGCTCTCTATCAGCAAGATCTTCAGAAAGCTTCTCTGAAAAATATGGAATCATAAGAGAGTGCAGGTCTTTCTCTGATAGAGTGTTGACCCAAGAGAGCATGTCCTGCTTGCTTGTTTTTTCTAGGATAGATTTAACATAGGCATAGACATCTTCTTCATCTGCGCGGAATTTACTAAGCTCTGGATTTGTAAAAAGTTCAATGTTCACAGTATTGTCCTCCAGTTTTTAATCGTAGCTTCTTCGTATTTTTTGTTATTAAGAGTAGAACTATTCTAATTAATATCTCGCTGAATATTACAAAGAATATGAACAAAACATAACATAAGGATAATTGAAGGAGTTGTCGACATGGAGAATAATAAGAAAACGTATTATATTACGGTGGGAAGTGGGCAAATTTCACAGTTAAGTACAGCTTCTGCATGGGATTTTAAAATAGAGGCAACCGATGAAGAAATCGTTCAGCTCAGGGAGTATTTCGATCAAGTATACTCAAGCGATTTTCAAGGTTTCCTTCGCTCACATACACCATATGTTCAGTACCATTATGATCGTGAAAATGATGCAATTGATGATACGAATATGAAAATATATCGTATGATTTATGAGCTAGGTGATGAAGAGGCAAAAGAGCACATTCGGACAAATCAGCTCATGTCAAAAATTAATGAACAAGAATAAACCGTTATACAGAGTTTTGACATTGTGATAAGATTTGTTTATTAGGAAAAAAATAGAGGGATTAAAATGTACCGATTTATAGATTATTATCACAATGAAGTTGTTTTATCTTTTGATGATCACCCTTTTTCGAAAGATCCCAAACATGTTTGGGTTGTTTGCCGTCATCAAGACCAATGGTTGCTAACAAAGCATTCTGATCGTGGATTTGAATTTCCGGGAGGAAAGGTTGAGGACAATGAAACAGCCCTTGAAGCAGCTATTAGGGAAGTGAAAGAGGAGACAGGTGGAATTGTTAAAGAAATAGAATATATTGGTCAATATAAAGTAAAAGGTAAAGAAAAGGTTATCGTAAAGAATATCTATTTTGCTATGGTTAATCAATTAGTTGAACAAGATGGCTATTATGAAACATATGGACCTGTGTTACTTAAGGAACTTCCTGAAGGGATTCAAAAGGATAAAAAATTTAGTTTTATCATGAAAGATGATGTATTACAAAGAAGTATTGAGGAAATAAAAAGAAGATTAAAATAGAGGCGGCAAACGATGAACCCTCAAGGAGCAATGAGGGAACATCGTAGTCAGCCTCTTTTGTCGTTTTTAATCAATCGTTTCTCCAGCAACTCAACGCCCTGGTACATAATAGTAGCAAAAAAGGCAATAATGATTAGACTCAATAAGACAAGAGTGAAATTAAATACTTGGAATCCATAAATGATCATATAACCCAATCCTTTTGCTGAAACAAGAAACTCCCCTACAATTACACCTACCCATGATAACCCTACATTTACTTTTAGAGTTGAAACAATTGTAGGAAATGAAGCGGGTAAAACGGCTTCTTTAAAGGTTTGGAATTTGCTCGCTTGAAACGTTTGCAGCACCTTAATATAATTTGAATCTACTTCTTTAAAAGACGTGTACACAACGATTGTTGTAATGATAACCGAAATAATTGTCCCCATTGCAATGATCGAAAAAAAACCAGGACCTAAACCAACGATTAATATTGGACCAAGAGCCACTTTTGGCATGGCATTCATTATAACAAGGTAAGGATCAAGTATCTTTGATAATCTGGGTGACCACCATAATATCGCTGCAAGTAGTGCACCTAAAGCTGTCCCTAATATAAAGCCGAGTACAGTTTCAAAAAGAGTCACACCAAGGTGAGATAGTAGGGTTCCATCATTTATTTTCGTAAGGAATAACTTCCATATCTTTGAAGGTGAGCTGAAAAGTAATGGATCAATCCATTCTCTTTTGCCCGCTATTTCCCAAAGTCCAAAAAAACAAATGAAAATTAATAGTTGATAAAATCTGATCCACTTTTTTTCTCGTTCAAGACCTCGTTTATAATTTCTATGAAGGAGTTCAATGCTTTCAATCTGTTTCATGCTGATCCAGCTCCTTCCATATTTGCTGAAATAATTCTGAGAACTTTGGATGCTGTCTTGCATAAAATGGAGGAAGCTCGCGTATTTCTTTAGGAATTAAATAGGTTCTACTCAGTCTCCCTGGTTTAGCTGAGAAAACAAATATTCTGTCACTCATTGCAATAGCCTCGCCTATATCATGTGTGACAAGGATTGCTGTTTTATTAAAATCCTTTAACGTTTGAACAACAAGATCTTCAAGTTTCAATTTTGTTTGATAATCAAGAGCAGAAAAGGGCTCATCAAGCAATAAAATCTGGGGATTTGTCGCTAATGTACGCACAAGAGCTGCCCGTTGTCTCATTCCACCTGAAAGTTGGCTAGGAAACTGTTTTTCTACTGAATCAAGGCCCATTTTCCTTAATAAATCTAATGTTTTTTCAGTAGTTTCAGGTGTTTTTTGATTCGTTATTTTCAAGCCTAATGTGACATTTTCTTCGATGGTTTTCCAAGGAAATAAATAATCCTGTTGAAGCATATAGCCAATTAATTCGTCAGGTTTTGTAATAGGTTTATTTGCAATACTTACCATACCCTCAATAGGTTTAATAAGGCCGGCAATAATTGATAATAATGTTGTTTTACCACAGCCGCTAGGACCGAGGAAGGAGACAAATTCCCCTTCCTCGATAGAAAGCTGAATATCTTCTAAAGCAACTGTCGCTGAATCTTTTGTTAAATAGATGTGGTGAACATGATCGACGAGTAAAAATGACATAATAGCTCCTCCTTACTTGCTTGACACTTCTTCTGCAAAAGAGGTATTAACAAGTGTTTCGTGATCGACTCTCATAGGCAGTTCCCCAGCTTCATCCATAATGTTTTGGAGATTTTCCCACTCTTCAACATCCAAGATTGGATCGGTTGCAAATGAGCCTTGTTCCTTGTATCGTTGTACAACTGTTTCAATCAACTCTAGTTCTGTATCTTCGAACTGAGGAGCGATGGATTCTGCAATTTCTTTTACACTTTTTTCTTGAACCCATTGCTGTGCTTTATAAATAGCGGTTGTAAATTTCTTTGCAGCTTCCGCGTTTTCATCTAAAAAGCTTTGCTTGCTCATAAACGTTGTATAAGGAACCTTGCCGGATTCCGTACCAAATGAAGCGACGATATGGCCTGTGCCTTCTTTTTCAAAAATACTGGCTGTTGGTTCAAAAAGCTGAACAAAATCTCCTGTACCAGAAGCAAAAGCGCTTGGAATATTTGCAAAATCAACATTCTGAATGAGTTCAAGATCTGTTTGGGGATCGATTCCATGCTCCTTTAACACGAACTCTCCGACCATTTGCGGCATTCCGCCTTTCCTTTGCCCTAGGAAGGTACTGTCTTTTAGTTGTTCCCATTCAAAATCATCAATTTTTTCTCTACTAACAAGGAAGGTTCCATCTGTTTGAGTAAGTTGAGCAAAATTAATGATCGGATCATTTGAGCCTTGTGCATGCACATAGATAGATGTTTCTGAGCCAACTAAGGCAATGTCTGCCCCGTCTGAGAGGAGAGCGGTCATTGTCTTATCTCCACCCCAAGTTGTTGTTAACTTCACGTCAAGTCCTTCTTCCTCAAAAAAACCTTCCGCCATTGCAACATATAAAGGGGCGTAGAAAATTGAGTGTGTTACTTCGGCAAGATTAATCGTTTCAACCTTTTCCTGACTGCATGCAGAAAGGGGTAAAACAATTAATAACGCAACACATGAATACAACAGCCATTTTTTCATGTCATTAACCTCCTTGATGTATAGCACCTTTTTTGACAAGCAAGTAGAATAGGGTTTGGATGGATAGTAGAAATAACTAAGGTTTCGCCTTAAGAATTGGCGATAAACTAAGTTTTCTAATAAGATGATGTAGAAACGTGTATTCTCTTGTAATGTATGAAATGTGATTTCTAAAGAATATAGGATAATTTATGATCTTTTTAAAAATGTGTGAATGCCTAGATATGTATTTTGGGGAAAGGTAAAGGAATAGAACAAAAGAAGAAAGAGTGATTGTAAGATGAATGGAGAAATTATTAGTAAGATAAAATATCCCTCACCTAATCCAAACATTCATTTATGGATTGTAACTTATCAGTCCGAACAGTTAAAAATAAAGGGCTTACTAGCTGAGCCCGTACGTGAAGGTAAATACGAGGGATTATTGTATTTACGTGGCGGGATTAAAAGTGTGGGAATGGTGAGGATCGGCAGGGTGATTCAATTTGCCTCTGAGGGATTTGTTGTGATGGCTCCTTTTTATCGTGGAAATCAGGGGGGAGAAGGAAACGAGGATTTTGCTGGAGAAGATCGCTATGATGCTATTTCTGCAATGGAAATTCTAAAACATCATCCAAAAGTCCAGCCTGATAGAGTGCATGTGTTCGGATTTTCAAGAGGCGGGGTCATGGCCTTATTAGCAGGCATTATCGCTGAAGATATTCGTTCTGTTGTTACGTGGGGTGGTGTAACGGATATGGTCTTAACTTATGTTGAACGGGAAGATTTACGTAGGATGATGAAAAGAGTGATTGGTGGTACACCAACAAAATTTCCAAAAAGATATGCCTGGAGAACACCTTTATATGATTTGGACAAGCTACACGCACCAATATTAATTATTCATGGTGTAAAAGACAAGAATGTATCAGTTGAACATGCTTACAGGCTAGAAAAACGGTTAAAGGAGCTGAATAAACCAGTCGAAAGTTGGTACTTTGAACAATTTACACACTATTTTCCTCCGAAAATAAATCGTGATACATTACAAAGACTTTGTTTATGGATGAAAAAACAATAAGAGGTTGATTTTACTAAGTTTTATAGGTGTGATAAAAAAACTCTGGTGGTATGATGAGTAAAAGTTCAAGTAGAAAGAGGAGGGGTCCTATATGGGAATGCCAATGGAATTTAACACAATGATTGTGACAAAGGGAAAAGAAGTCCGTATTGATGAAAATACCTTTGAGTTATCAAAGGATGGATATCGAGTTTACCCAATAGATATACCGATTGAGGTAAGAAAAACAATGAGTGGTGAAGTAACTGGACAAGCTGTGGTTCAGAAATTAGAATTAACGAACATTAAAACAATTGTCACGTATCAACTTATCAACTTAAATTCAACCAACTAATACATAAAGCCAGGTAATTGAGGTTATCTCATTACCTGGCTTTTATTCGACTTTAGGAACAGGTGTATCATCAGCTTTTCTTACAAAAGCAATGAAGGTTCTTACAATTAGAAAGGTTATTGTGATTGAGGCAAAGCTTGATAAACTGTTCCAGCCTTTTTTGAATTTGACTAATTTTGTATTAACTTCAAGCCAATGTTCAACGATAGCCATTGGAATGCTGAAATAAAACACTTTTAAAACAATCATTGGGATACTAGAGGATTTCGTTAATTGATTGTAATACACACAAGATAGAGGGAACAACAAATAATCATAGATAAAGCTTATATCAAAAGATTTAAATAGTTTTATTGGGTATTTTATATAACCACGATGAATGAGAAGATTGTCCATTATAGAAGAAATATACCCTTTAAAAAGGAAGATAATTAACCAATCCTTCATAGGTGGCTTTTTAATAATTTTAATGATTGAAATAAGTCCAAATACTAATAGAAATTTAAGAGTGTTCTTTTCAAACTGGTGTTTTCTCACGATCATCCCTCCTAATATAGAAAGTTTGTCCTAACTTTCGTTAAAATATTGAAGCAATATAGGAAGAGGGATAAAAACCAAAGAAAGCCCATCATATGATGAGCTTTAAAACACACTAGTTATAACGAATTGGGCCTCCCATTTTCTCGATATCGTTAGATAAACTATTGAATTTCTTGAAGTTATCTTTAAATTCTGTAGCTAATTCGATTGCTTTGACAAGGTATTCATCTTGAGAGCTCCATGTTTTGTGTGGCTGTAATACATCGTCAGGAACCCCTGGTACATGAATTGGAATATTTAAACCAAATACTTCATCCTTTACGGTTTCAATGTGATCAAGGTCACCTTCAACTGCAGCCTGAACCATAGCTCTTGTATACTTGAGATTCATCCGTTTACCAACACCGTATGCTCCTCCGGTCCAACCAGTGTTTACTAAGAATACTTGAACTTCATGTTCATCAATTTTTTGTCCAAGCATATTAGCGTAACGCGTTGCTTTAAGTGGCAGGAATGGAGAGCCAAAGCAAGTAGAGAACGTCGTTTCAGGAGCTGTTACGCCACGCTCTGTTCCTGCTAATTTGCTTGTGTATCCACTTAAGAAGTGATACATTGCCTGTTCTTTTGTTAACTTACTAATTGGGGGTAATACACCAAAAGCATCTGCAGTTAAAAAGACAATTGTTTGTGGATGACCAGCAATACTTGGAATAATAGCTTTGTCAATAGCTGTTAGTGAATAGGCAGCCCGAGTATTTTCTGTGAAAAAGGAACTGTTGTAATCTGCTTCTCTAGTGTCATCATCAACAACCACATTTTCAAGAACTGATCCATATCGGATTGCATTAAAAATTTGTGGTTCTTTTTCTTTCGTTAAGTTGATACACTTTGCATAGCAACCACCCTCAATATTAAATACGCCAGAAGTAGACCATCCATGTTCATCATCACCAATTAAACGACGGTTAGGGTCAGCAGATAACGTTGTTTTACCTGTGCCTGAAAGTCCGAAAAACAGGGCAACATCACCTTCAAAGCCAACATTTGCTGAGCAATGCATAGGGAGAATATTATTTTCAGGTAATAATAAATTCATAACTGAGAATACAGACTTCTTCATTTCGCCAGCATATTCAGTGCCACCGATTAAAATCGTTCTTTTCTCAAAGGAAATAATAATGAATGTTTCTGATTTTGTACCATCAACTTCAGGATCAGCTTTAAAATGCGGGGCTGATAAAATGGTAAAAGGTAGTTCCTTTGACTCGTTTTCTTGTTCTTGATCTTTAATAAACAGTTGGCTTGCAAAAAGATTGTGCCAGGCAAACTCATTTATAATTTTTAGTGGTAACTGAAAGCGAGGGTCAGCACCTGCAAATCCATCAAAAATAAAGATTTCATCTCGTTTCTTAAGGTGTAAGATCATTTTACTGTATAAGCGGTCAAATGCTTCTTCCGAAATAGGCTGATTCACTGGTCCCCAATTTATTTTACTTTTTACTGAACTTTCGTCTACAATAAACTTATCCTCTGGTGATCTCCCGGTATAAGCTCCGGTTGTTGCTCGAATTGCACCTGTTGATGTTAATAACCCTTCTTTACGTTCAAGTACTTTTTCAACAAGCTGTGCAACTGATAAATTATGTTTAGCATTCTCCCCATTAACAAGCTGATTAAGCTCATTTGTGATATCTGTAATATTCATCCCCATTACCTTCCTTCTAGAAAAGAATAATTTCCCTTATGTTGATAATTAGTATAACACATTAATTTTAATAAAACATACTATTTGATGATTTGCTATCATTAAATTTTTGAATTGAAAAAATATTTTGCTATTAGAAAAACTTAAGCTTTGTACAACACATCACACTAGCATAATGTAGAAAAACAATTGATATTTATATTTCTATAGGGAATGGGACACAATAGTGATAGACATCTATCAAATATTTTAATAAATCAATGGTAATAGTTGTCGATTTTTGTTGACACCAATAGGTTAGTGCGCTATGATATGTCCTTGAACGGATTCTCTTATCCCGAGCTGGTGGAGGGACAGGCCCTATGAAACCCAGCAACCTGCTATCAAAGGAAAGCGGCGACTGTGCACTAATTATATAGTTTTATTTGAGTAATTTTTTTGCCTGACCTAAGAAAAGCACGTTATGAATCAAAACTCGTTTTGATTCATGTTGTGTTTTTCTTAGGTCAGGAATGATGCGAAAGCATCATTCAAGCAAGCGACAGCTTGCTTAGGGCAAAAAAAACCCCAATCGTGGAACTATGTTAAACCGACGCACTTTAGAACGACATTTTCCGACGCAAAGGTGCTAACCTGAAGCAAGGCGAAAGCCCTTGATCGATAAGAGCGAAAGGCGATGAACGATGATAAACCTTTCCTCACATGGGAAAGGTTTTTTTGATAACAGAAAAAAGTATTCTTCATTAGAGTTTTACCAGGACAAGCATGTGGTAAAGGTACATAATACTTCTGTTCACAAAATATGCCAACGTGATTTTCTAAAGGTCATACTTTGGGAAGAGTTCCGGATCAAATGAATGAACATGAATATGAGGAGGAAGCTTTTAATTATGTCTAAAAAACGTCTTTTTACTTCAGAATCTGTAACAGAAGGCCATCCAGATAAGATCTGTGACCAAATTTCAGATTCAATTCTTGATGCAATTATTGCAAAAGATCCAAATGCACGTGTAGCGTGTGAAACGTCTGTTACAACTGGTTTAGTATTAGTAGCAGGAGAAATTACAACAAGTACGTATGTAGATATCCCAAAAATTGTCCGTGAAACAATTAAAGACATTGGTTACACTCGTGCTAAGTATGGTTTTGATGCGGAAACTTGTGCTGTATTAACATCAATCGATGAGCAATCAGCAGATATCGCTATGGGTGTTGACCAAGCTCTAGAAGCTCGTGAAGGTCAAATGTCTGATGAAGAAATTGAAGCAATTGGTGCAGGTGACCAAGGTTTAATGTTTGGATTTGCATGTAATGAAACAAAAGAATTAATGCCACTTCCAATTTCTTTAGCACATAAATTATCACGTCGCTTAACTGAAGTTCGTAAAGATGAAATTCTTCCATACTTACGTCCTGATGGAAAAACACAGGTAACGGTTGAATATGATGAAAATAATAAACCAGTTCGTATTGATACAATCGTTATTTCAACTCAACATCATCCTGAAGTTACACTTGAGCAAATTCAACGTAACCTAAAAGAGTATGTTATTAACCCTGTTGTTCCAGCAGAATTAATTGATGAAGAAACAAAATACTTTATTAACCCAACAGGTCGCTTTGTTATTGGTGGACCACAAGGAGATGCTGGCTTAACTGGACGTAAAATCATCGTTGATACTTACGGTGGATATGCTCGTCACGGCGGTGGAGCATTCTCTGGTAAAGATGCAACAAAGGTTGACCGTTCTGCAGCATATGCAGCTCGTTATGTAGCGAAAAACATCGTTGCAGCTGGTTTAGCTGATAAATGTGAAGTTCAATTAGCGTATGCAATTGGTGTAGCACAGCCAGTATCTATTTCAATTGATACATTCGGAACAGGAAAAGTTTCTGAAGAAGTATTAGTAGAAGTTGTTCGCAGTAATTTCGATTTACGTCCTGCTGGAATCATTAAAATGCTTGACTTAAGACGTCCTATTTACAAACAAACTGCAGCTTACGGACATTTTGGCCGTAATGATCTTGATCTTCCTTGGGAAAGAACAGATAAAGCAGATGCTTTAAATAAAGCTGCATTACAATAAAGTATAAAAAGGTCTGATGTGAATGTTCACATCAGACCTTTTTTGTTAAGTTCATTTGGAAATACAAGCGTAACTGTAGTACCTTTGCCGAGCTTACTATGGAATTCCATTCTGCCCCCGTGCAAAAGAACTAATTGTTTTACAATTGCTAGTCCTAACCCAGTACCGCCTTCTTTACGGTTTCTTGCTTTATCTGTACGATAAAAACGTTCACCAATATGCATAATCTCTTCTTCTGACATCCCCATTCCATTATCAGAAATAGAAAAGAAGATGCTTTCTTGATCTTGTGTGGAAGAGAGTGAGATCGTTCCAGGTTTATCTGAGTATCTTATTGCGTTTTCAAGAAGGTTATATATAATTTGTTGCAGTCGGTCAGGACTACCAATAATAATGATTTCATCGTCTAAGTGTTGCTGAAGCATTAAGTGTTTTTCTTGAAGACGATGATCAAATCGATCCACAGTGTCATTAACTAATTGTGAGAATGCAATAGGTTCCTTTATTAAAGGGTAATTTTCTCCTTCAAGCTGAGCTAAATCTAATAAATCATTAACAAGTCTTTGCATTCTCTCAGATTCACGCTGAATAAGGGAAAGGTATTTTTCAGCTTCATCCTCAGTTTCATAAAGTTTTTCTTGAAGAACCCCACTATAACCCTTTACATAACTTAACGGAGTTCTTAGTTCATGGGCGACGTTGGCTAAGAAGTCTTTTTTCTTTTGATCTGACTGATCCAATGCCTCTGACATCTGATTAAAGGTTTTGGCTAATCCACCAATTTCATCTGATGTTCTTACAGGAATTCGATTTTTGAAGTTTCCTTTAGCAAGTTCTTTTGCATATTTTCTCATCTCATGGATAGGTTGCAAAAACGTATTGCTCATTGAATTCACGATTTTAAAGATAACTAAAAAGAAAATGATGCCAACTGCAATTAACAAAGGTGTTGTTCTATTAAAAACTTCTTCTATAGGAGCAAGCGGTAAATAAAGATAAATGATACCGACTAATTTATTTTCATCAAGTAAGGGTACGACAACACCCATGATTTGTCGGTCAAATCTTTCTTCATAGCCTATCTTGATTAAATGCTCTCCACGTAATAAGTTCCTTCGCTCTTCTTCGCTAATTAACCCCTCATGATTAATTTCAAATGGTAAACATGCACTCAATTCTCTTGGGTTATTAACCAATAAAATCTCTGATTCACTAATTGTGTTATACCAATTAAGATGGGACTTAAACTCATCTGAAATTTCGCCTGATGTGTAACTACTTTTTAGCTTTAATCCTTCATCTAGAAGAGATTGCTCCACTTCATTTACATAAAGATTTCGATACAAATAATGAATAAATAAAAATGAAAACAAGATTGAAACACAAAGGATAACAGCAAACAATAGGCGGATTTTTGTTTTTAACGAACTAGATGACCAGTTACATTTCGGCTTCAAATTTATAGCCAACCCCCCAAACTGTTTGTATACTGTTTGCTGCTGCATCTAACTTTAGTCTTAATGTTTTGATATGGGTATCAACCGTTCTTTCACTTCCTGTATAATCAATTCCCCAAATCTTCTCAAGTAAATGCTCTCTGGAGAAAACTTGTGATTTATGAGTTGCAAGAAATAAAAGTAATTCGTACTCTTTGAGTGTTAAGGATAAGGGTTTTTCATAACAAAATGCTTTTCTTGATTTTAATTCAAAGGAGATTGAACCAAAGTTTTGTCGATTATCTTGGAGTTGGTTTGCATGATTGCTTGTTCTCCTTAGTACGGCTTCCACCCTTGCTAGCAGTTCACCTGTACTGAAAGGCTTAACAATATAATCATCTGCCCCTAATTTAAGACCATGTATACGATCCCATTCGTCACCACGCGCTGTTAAGAATATAATCGGAATGCTATATTCTTCTTGAATTTGCTTTGCAAGTGTAAATCCATCTATTTTTGGCATCATCACATCTAAGAGAATCAAATGTGGTGAAAATTGAGGAAGGAACTTTAATGCTTCATCACCATCCTCAGCTTGTAAAACATCATATCCTTCTTTTCGTAAATAAAGATTTACTAATTCTCTCATTTCAGGTTCATCATCAACGACTAAAATCTTTTTATTTAGCATTAGCTGTTCCCTCTCTTGCGATTAACTGTAAAGGACCATCACCAACTGGTATGGTATCTATTTTCTTGAAACGATTAAGATCTATGATTTCCACTTCATTTGCGTCATAGTTGCTAATATATAAATTATTATTATATAACGTCATTGAAAAGGGGTTTGCACCTACCTCGATAGAACGGAGAATTTGATGGGAGTTACTATCAATTTCCCTTAATATATTAGAGCCATGACTTAAAACATAAACCTTGCCATCTTTTGTTATAAAATCAATTGGCATCAAAGGTGCATGAACGGTTGCTTTTAATTGTTGGGTTGTAAGGTCATAAATATATATATCTTCTTGGATGTGAACTCCTGAGCCATGGCCGCCGAGCCAAAGTTCTTGTTTCTCCGTTATAAATCCACCAGCTGCTCCATCATGAGTAGGAATCGTTCCTTCCATTTCTAACTGATTCTTAGAAAGAATCGCAATACTTGGTTGATCAAGATAACTAACGTACAAATGATGCTGATTTTCAAATATTGCAAATGGTGTGTGCTCCACCGTTGTTTCTTTCAAACGTTTACCATCTAAATTAAACATTTTTATTTTATTGGTTTGTTGATCAGCCAGATATAAGTTTTTTTTAGAAGATAGAAGACCGGTTTCTATTCCCTCACCAATTTCCCACTCTTTGCTCTTGCCTGTTGAAAGTTGGTATACATAACCCTTTGATGATTCTTTATTTAATAATAGAAGTTTGTCATTCGATAACAGGATTCCACTTTTAAATGGATGCGGTACTTCCCAGATCATTTTTTCTTTTGTATCAGCATCTATAAAAGTAATAGACTGGTCGTATATATTCAAACTTGCAATGACAGATTTAGATAATGGGATTTTGGGTAATGTAGGTTCTGTAGAACAGGAGACCATTAGGAGTAGAAGAATGGTCCCAAAGATTAATCGTTTCATTGATATTCCTCTCAAATTCTTATTTTTATTATAGTGTAGGTAAGGCATTCATTTGGATGGTATAGTGATTATTATAACTTGAAAATGTGAATAATGAATGAAGTCATAAAGTCATATTGTTTTACTTCATAAAAATATCACATTTGTTCGCTATCTTTAAAGAGTAGGAGGGGAATAAGAATGAAGCTTAAGATAGTGATAAGTATAAGTATCCTAGCGATAAGTGTACTTCTTGCAGCAGGCTGCCAGCAATCTTCTGAACATCAGCATACTAATCATTCAGAAGAAGTTGAAGTGAAGGCACCCAAAGTTGAAATACTAGCAAATGTTCATACAAATACAAATCAAGAAGAAACAATTAGTGCGAATGTATATTACGGTGAAGAACTTGTTGACGATGCTGAAGTAACATTTGAAATTAAAAAAGGTGAAGAAGAATCCGAGAAGATGTTGGCGGAACTAACAGATACCGGTACTTATTCAATTGATTATATTTTCGCTGACCCTGGAGTTTATCAAGTAACAGCACATACAAATGTAAAAGGATACCACACAATGCCAACGATCGATATTCAAGTTGGTGAAGGTACCTGATCATTCAAAGAAACAAGAAACTGAATTGTGTCAGAGGACATTAAAAAAGCAAAGGAGACATTTTAAAAATACTCCTTTGCTTTTTTAATGTTTCTTATATTATTCAGCAAACCTCATGCATAACGAATAAACTTCTTTTCAATTAATGCATCTTCATATTCTTTAAGTAGTCCTTCAAAAATTTGATCCCATGTTTGAGAAAGAGCATATTGACGTGCCTCTTTTCCCATTTGAGTTTTTAAAGAATGATTTGTTAATAAATGAATAATAGCATTTGTGAATTGCTCCACATTCCTTGGTTCACATAAATGTCCGGTTTGATTTTCCTTAATAATGTTTTTAACTCCACCAGAATTAGCTCCTATGACTGGTGTACCTGATGCAAGGGCTTCTAAAACGACATTTCCGAATGTTTCCGTTGGAGATGGAAAGACAAATACATCCGATGCAGCGTATACTTTTGCGAGATCCACACCATTTAAGTAGCCGGCAAATGTCATGTTTTCAGGAGCCTTCTTTTGCATATCTTCTTTAGATGGTCCATCTCCTACAATTAACCAATGAATATGATTCTTCATATCCTGAGGAAGGCTTAGCGTGATGTTCATAAGAGTTTCAATATCCTTTTCAGGAGCTAAACGGCCAACATAGGATAAAATATATTTTTCTTTAATATGATATTTATTACGAATTTCTTCATTAGGGTAATTAGGATGAAATAATTGACACTCGACTCCCCTTCCCCAAATATGAAGGTTGGAAAACCCTTTTCGCTTTAATTGTTCCAGTGTCTCTTTAGATGGAACAAAGATTTTACTTAGAGGTTTGTGAAACCAATGCATATACTTCCAAAGAAACTTAGATAGAAATTGAAAATCATAGTACTCCAAATATTGATCAAAATCAGTGTGGTAAGATCCAACAAGCGGGATGTTTAGTTTTTTAGCATAATGCAGTCCGCAAAGACCTATATTAAAAGGTGTGGCAACATGGATTAAATCTGGCTTGAATTTTTGGAGCTCTGACTTTACATGTAGCATATTGGGAAGAGCTAATCTACATTCAGGATACAAAAAAAATGGTAAGCTTGTGAAACGGTGAATATGACTTGAAAACAAGCTTTCATTTGTACTTTCTGGTGCAAAAACTCTAAATTCATAGCCGTTTTTTTCGAGATAGTCTGTAAATCTCTTTAATGTTCTTGCAACCCCATTTACATCAGGTGCAAAAGTATCTGTGAAAATAGCTATTCTCATATAAATCCCCCCAGTTACTAAAAAGTGAAAGGTACCATTAATGAGTTTCTATTTTTATGTTCATACTTAGGTTAAAGAAAGCCCTTATACAATATTTCATGGCAAATTGTGTAGCTAACAAATCCAGCAGAGCTTCCAAGTAAACATCCAGCCAGAACATCTGAAGGGTAATGTAAGCCAAGATACATTCTTGATAAACCTACACTTATAGCAACTGGTAAAAGAATAAGTGCAAATTGTGGCATAAATAAAATAAATGGAATGATAACAGAAAAAATAGCAGTTGTATGTCCTGATGGAAAGGAATGATCTTCCAATGGATTTGCAGGTACTTTTGTTTCTACAAGTGCAATGTAAGGTCTTTTACGTGGATACAGTTTTTTAACCATAGCCACGGGAAGATGGCTTAAAAGAAGTGATAATCCACTAGCAATGCTTGTAGTTTGTACGTTACCTTTTGTGAAAAACATAAGACAAAGACAAACCGTGATTGTGATAATAGCTCCACCAAGATGTGTAATATTGCGAAAATAGAAATTTAGAATCTTTTGATCAAAATGACGGTTTACACTTCGAAACAGCCTGCATTCAAAATCATACATGTTCGATAAAAGCCTTGTTTTCATCTTAGGAACGCTCCTTTTTTTTACCCCTTTACTATTATTTTAGTTGATGATTATTTAGTTAATAATAAGATAATGTAAAAAATTGCTTCACATAATTTTCAAAAAATTAATGATAGCTAAATAAACATTATGAAATGAAATTATTTTCTTAAGATAGGTATAATATGTAAGAAGTAGAGGCATTTGTGTCTGTCCTGAGTCATTTTTAAACAATTTATGAAAGAAGATTTTGAAAGTGGTATGGAAAGGTAGAGGGTGGTAACATAATAAGAAAGATTAGAAAAACTTGGCTTATCGCCAAGTTTCATTGGTGAATTTTTTATTCTTTAAAAAGACTTTATGTAATGTGCAAATCCATAAAAATTATTCATGGTGCCTATTTTTTTATGGATTTATAATATTGTCCTTTTTCAACATATTCACGACGGATTCGTTCCATATCTTTTATATCTTCTTGAGTTAGTGATCTTACAACCTTTGCTGGTCGACCAAGAGCAAGCGTGTTAGGGGGTATTTTTTTTCCGGGAGGAACAAGACTACCTGCTCCAATAAAGGCTCCTTCACCAATTTCTGCACCATCTAAAATGATGGAACCCATACCAATTAAAGCTTTCTTGCGAATAATGCTACTATGTAGAACGACACTATGGCCAACAGTCACGTCATCTTCGAGGATTAGTGGTTTGTTAGGACTTTGATGAAGACAACATAAATCCTGAATATTCACACGCTTACCTATAATTGTTGGTGAAACATCTCCGCGGATGACTGTTTGAAACCATATGCTTGATTCATCTCCGACAATTACATCACCGGTAATTGTTACATAATCTGCAATGAAAGCTGATTCAGAGATTTGGGGCTCTTTGTCTTTAAATGGATAAATCATGTTTGTCATTCCTTTCTAATGGAAAGAATATACTTTTATTCGTTTATTATACCACTGGTTTATAATACTAAAATGTTGATTTCCATAGATATTTAAAAAGAGAAGATAGTGAAAGGAGAGGCAGCATTATGTGGAAATGGGAAGCTGAAACAGATGATGTAAAGGGATGTATTGTTATTGTCCATGGAGCTGCTGAACATCATGGTCGCTATAAAATGCTTGTAGAAATGTGGAGATTAGCTGGATATCATGTTGTAATCGGTGATTTACCAGGTCAAGGAACTACAACCAGAAGAAGAGGACACATAGAATCTTTTGATGAATATATAAAAGAAGTGAATGAGTGGATTACGGAAGCAAAGAAATTTGGTGCTCCGCTATTTTTATTAGGTCATAGCATGGGAGGCCTTATTGTTATTCGTGCCTTGCAGGAAAAGCATCATGATGTGAAGGCAGTAATTCTATCGTCTCCTTGCTTGGGAATATTATTTAAACCTAATAAGGCGCTTGAGCTTGCTTCAAGAGGCTTGAATTTAATTATGCCATCTTTTAAAGTACAGTCACAATTGAATGTTGGTCTTGCTACTCGAAGTAAAGCTGTACAGGAGATTGATGAAAATGATTCTTTATATGTGACAAAGGTTTCCGTAAGATGGTACCGTGAGTTAATAAAGGCTATGGAAGAAGCACAAAATCAGGTTGGTAAATTTCAGGATGTACCGTTACTACTTATGCAAGGCGGCGCAGACAAGATTGTTGACAAGTCACTTGTGAAAGCATGGTTTAACAAAGTAGATCTTCATGAGAAAAATTATAAAGAGTGGAAAGGGCTTTATCATGAAATTTTTAATGAGCCAGAGCAAGAAATAGTTTTTGAAACGGCGAAGAGGTTTTTTGACGCCCATTCACATGATCAAAAGTAAAACACTATAAAATGCTTTAACTTTATTCTATATACAAGAGGTGACAACCCCTTTGACAGTACCCCAGCATCCGATTAGGTTAATGACTAAGGTATATAAAGAAATATTTCCCATCACCCATTTTTATATAAAGCATTGGAAAGAGAAAGCAGAAAGCATACCGAATAGGGAATTAAGGATACAAGCATTAAATAGTATACAGGAAAAAGAGTTTCACTGTGAAGGTGGAGCAATTTTATCAATGATTTCAGGTCAGCATAAACAGCAATGCATCGAATTTATTGTTGCTTATCAAACAATAAGTGATTATCTAGATAATCTTTGTGATCGAAGTACTTCTCTGGATCCTGTTGATTTTCGCATGCTTCACCAGTCTATGTTAGATGCTTTATCATGCGGTGCTCCTTGTAAAAATTATTACCAATTTAGGGAAGATCAGGATGATGGTGGCTATCTTCATGAGTTAGTTCAAACATGTCAAAATGTTTTATCGGACTTACAACACTATCCTTTGATATCAAAGTATTTACTAGAATTATCAAATTATTATTGCGATCTTCAGGTACATAAGCATGTTAAAAAGGATGAACGAGTGTCACGCCTTGAGGATTGGTTTGAACGACATAGAGGAAATGTACCCCAAATGGAATGGTATGAGTTTTCAGCTTGTACAGGATCAACTCTTGGTATTTTTTGTTTAGTAGCATATGCTTTTCAAGAAGGGTTTGAAGAGAATCAAGCTAAACAAATAATGGACAGCTATTTCCCTTATATCCAGGGTCTTCATATTCTGCTCGATTATTTAATTGACCAAGAAGAGGATCAACAGGGTGGAGACTTGAATTTTTGTAGCTATTATTCGTCAGAAGAAGTCATGATCAATAGATTGGAGTACTTCGTTGAGAAGGCAGATATTCACTTGAAAGGGATTCCACATGAGAATTTTCATCGCTTGATTAATCGGGGATTACTTGGAGTGTATTTATCAGATGATAAGGTTGCATCAAGGAAAGAGCTTAATAAATTAGCAAAAAGATTAATAAAGTTAGGTGGAATAACCTCTTTTTTCTTTTATTTTAATGGAAGAGCATATCGTACAATTCAAAAATTCCCTTGGAAAAAAAGTTCCTAATGAACTAAAAGGCGCCTAATGAGGGCGCCTCTAACATTTTTCAATCGCAACAATATATGGTGGATTATTTTGTTTGTTTATAAATTGATATTTTAAAACATGAGCTACACTTGAATCGATTCTTTCAACAAAGCTCATAAGCTCGTCTCGTTCTATCTTTCCTTCAGGATGACCATGATAAACAACAATGACAATCATTCCTTCAGGTTTCATCACATGTAACAGCTGTTTAATAGCTGATATTGTTGTTTCAAAATTCGTAACAATAGAAGGATCTCCACCTGGTAAATAACCTAGATTAAACATAGCCCCACTTATAAGCCCATGCTTTTCTTCAGGTATAACTGATGAAATAAAATGGTGTCCTTGTTGAGAAAGTGTGACTCTTTCTTGAAGGTTATTTGTTTTCAGTCGTTCCACTGTATTGAGAAGAGCCTGTTCTTGAATATCAAATCCGTAAACATGACCTTGTTTTCCAACGAGTTGTGCTAGAAAAACAGTATCGTGACCATTACCAATTGTAGCATCAACAACAATATCTCCCTCATTAATTGCTTCTTCTAATAATTGTTTGGCAAAAGGCAATATACGTTTTAACTTCATTAAGAAAGTACCTCTGTTTTACGATAATATTTTCCTTGAAAGCTATTTCTTCGTTTTAATTCGGCATCAATCGAATTTAAAACATTCCACTTGTTTACACTCCACATAGGCCCAATCATAAGATCAATCGGCCCATCACCTGTAATACGATGAACAATCATCTCGGGTGGAAGTAATTCCAATTGATCACAAACAAGATTCACATATTCTTCTAAACCTAAAAACTCAAGCTTTCCTTTTTCGTATTGTTTAACCATAGGTGTTCCTTTTAATAAGTGTAAAAGGTGGATTTTAATTCCTTGCACATCAAGGTTTGCAACTGCTTTTGCGGTTTCCATCATCATTTCATTATTTTCTAGTGGTAATCCGTTAATAATATGAGAACACACTCTAATTCCGTGTTTACGTAATTTTTTCACGCCATCAACATAGCATTGAAAATCATGGGCACGATTAATGAGAAGGGCTGTTCGTTCGTGAACAGTTTGCAAACCAAGCTCAACCCAAAGATACGTACGCTGATTTAATTCTGCCAAGTATTCAACCACATCATCAGGTAAACAATCTGGTCGTGTTGCAATAGAAAGACCTACCACATCTTCTTGAGCGAGAACAGATTCAAACTTTTCTCTTAACACTTCTACCGGAGCATGTGTATTTGTATAGGCTTGAAAATAAGCCATATACTTTCCGTTCTTCCATTTTGTATGCATTTTATCTTTGATTTCATGAAATTGCGTAATAAGATGATCTGCACGATTACCTGCAAAATCACCAGACCCTGCAGCACTACAAAAGGTGCAACCACCATGTGCAACAGTACCATCTCGATTAGGACAATCAAAACCTCCATCTAAAGCAACCTTAAAAACCTTATGTCCAAAGTGCTGACGTAAATGATAATTCCATGTATGATAACGTTTATTATCCGTAGAATAGGCAAATGAAGAGGATTGCTTCAAAATAGAAACCTCCTTTAATAGTATGTCAAATTTCCATCTAATCATTTTACCATTTAAGCTTCAGGAAAGACAGATTACTTGATGGCTTTCCATATATTTGAACACAAGTTTTTTCATCCGTTGTAAACAATATAACTGATGAAGCTTCAATTGACTTCATATCGTTTGGAGGAGATGGACATGGCAACAAGACAATCTGTTAATGAATATTTACAACGCTGTACGGACGCAATTGAATATGCTCGTGAACAATATAAAACTGGAGCACAACAAGAGCATTATAATGAAACAGAATATACAAAAGCACTTCAAGGACTAGAGGATTCTGTTAACGAAATTAATCATCTTTCATTAAGTGCAAATGATCAGCAACAAGATCAGCTTTATCGTATGAGATTACAACTTCAAGAACTTCAAAATAAGATGATTCTTAAAGGGGATGCTGAGCGATGAAAAAACGATCAAAGCAAAATAACCCTGAGCAGAAAACAAAAAACGGTGTTAACAGCAATGATCTAGAGCTTGGTCAGGATTATGATCCAATTAAAGAAACAAAAGCTAAAAATGCAAAAAAGGGTCAGCCAATTAAATCTAAGCAGAGAGTAGAAGACGAATGATAAAAGGGCCAACTGGTCCTTTTTTTATTTTCGGAAAAAATATCTGTATTTTATTGACAATTTTAAAGAGTTGGCGTAATGTACAAAGTGTACTACATGATGTAATACACATAGATCAATATAAAATGATAAGAAAGTAGGGAGAAACGATGATCCAAATAGATCCGAGAAGTTCAACTCCCATTTATGAGCAAATTATTCAGCAGATGAAGGAGCTATGTTTTAAAGGGGTATTAAAGTCTGGTGACAAGCTTCCATCTGTTCGAGAATTATCCACCATGATTGTTGCAAACCCAAACACTGTTAGTAAGGCTTATAAGGAGCTTGAAAGACAAGGGATAATTGAGACATTACGTGGGCGTGGAACCTTTGTGTCAGAAAATACGGGAGAATCACTAGATGAAAGGAAGATGGAAATGATTAAGGACCAATTAAAGCCGCTAATTATTGATGCGTTTTATGCTGGTATTGACTTTAACTATATTCATGAGTGGATTGATGAAATCAGGAAGGAAGTAGGGGGGGATTCCCATGCTACAAATAAAAAAACTGACAAAAACACTTGATGGAGTTGAGGTTCTTAAAGAGATTGACCTTACTCTTGAATCAGGCGAAATTTTTGGCTTATTAGGAAGAAATGGTTCTGGAAAAACAACCTTATTACGGTGCATACAACAAATTATTCAACCAGAAAAGGGTGAAGTGCTGTTTGAAAATGTGTCCATTTTTGATCATCCTCTTGTAAAAAGAAAAGTGATATATATGCCAGTTCAAAATCCTGCCTATGATCGGTATAGCTATAAACAACTTGTTAGAACACTCCGTACACTCTATCCGGACTTTGATGTAACGTATGCAAATGAACTAATGAATCGCTACGGAGTACCAGAAACAAAAAAATATCGTGAACTTTCCACAGGGTTAAAAAAACAATTGGGTCTTATTCTTGCATTTGCGATCCGTCCTGCTGTTATTTTACTTGACGAACCAACAGATGGAATTGATGCCGTAACAAGGCACGATCTTTTGCAATTAATGATTGATGAAGTTGCTCATAGAAATACGACTATCTTAATAACATCACACAGACTCGAAGACATAGAACGAATTTGTAATCGCATTGCCTTTTTAGAAGATAATCAGCTCACAGATGTACTGAATGTAGATGATTTAAAGGAGAATTATGTGAAATTACAATTGGCTTTCAATCAAGATTTAACGTTAGAGATGAGAAAGAGGGGCATTCCAATCTTAGAGTCCACCGGTGTTTTTTATACAGTTGTTATGAAACAGGAGGATCGGGAAAGTCATGAGTGGTTACGCTCACATGAACCTAAAATTTGGAATGAGCTTCCAGTAAGTTTGGAAGAAATCTTTATTGCAAAGTTTGGAGGGAAGCGAAGATGGTAGCTCCTGATTTATTAAAACATGAAATAAAGAAACATTGGGTTCAATTATTAATCATGGTCCTCTTTATTTCGTTTCTTCTGCCAGCACAAATATGGCTGGAATATTTAAATTTAATAAATATAAAGAATCTTCCCGAAGATTTAAAAGAGATTGATCTACAACATTTTGGTTCAGCATTTTTATTATGTGTGTTTGTTATAACACTAGCCATTGTGCAAATTGGTGTGGAGAGAAGTAATGGAAATATGGAATTTACTCTGACGCTGCCTTTTTCAAGGGGAAGTATTTACCTAACGAAATGGAGTGTAGGTGCCGTAAGTATTATTCTAAGTTGGGTCATTTCATTTACAATAACGGCTATACTAATCCTGTTTATAGATATTCCAGTTCTTTATTTTACAGAGTTTTATTTGTATTTATTGGGTGCATTGTTGCTACTGTATAGTGTTACATTTTCTGCGGGAGCGTTTACCGGTAACCCATTGGCTCAAGGATTAGTAGCATTTACAGTGAGTGTATTTCCGATTCTTGTATTTGGATTATCACTTATTCAAATTGGAATATTATTTTACCCTGAAGTTAACATTGATCGCTCATTTGAATCTGCTGTTTACAATCTATCACCTATTTCTTATTTGTTTTTTACGTATGGTCATTTTCCTGTTAAAAGTTTACTTTTACCTTTTATTATTAGTTTACTATTTTTTAGTATTGGTTATTATGCTTTTCAAAAACATCCATTTGAACGAAACGGCTCATTCTTTGTGTGGAGATGGATGGAAAGACCTGCCCAAGTCATCGTTATCGTTCTAGGAATCTTAGGATTCAGTACATTGGGGTATATGTCTTCATCCCAAGAAGATATGGTCGGTTACATTATTGGAGCTGCAATCGGTGCAGGTATTGGATTTATCATTAGTTATTTTGCTATTTATAAAAAACAAAAATAAATGTAATGGAGGAGAAGGTATATGATTGAGGTTAAGAACTTGAGTCATTCCTTTAGAGTGGGAAAAAAAGGAACAGAAAAAGAAATTCCAGTTTTGAAAAATGTAACATTTAACATAAAGCAAGGTGAGATCGCGACAATTGTTGGTCGAAGTGGTTCTGGAAAATCCACTTTGCTGAATTTAATCTCAGGTTATATATCGCCTACTGAGGGCGAATTGATCATCCATGAAAACAATGTAACAAACTTTAATGAAAAAGAATGGGCAAAGTTTCGATTGAGTCACTTTGGTTTTATTTTTCAAAGCTTTCAGCTCATTCCAAGTTTAACGACATTTGAGAATGTGGAGCTTCCTCTTACCTTAAAAGGGGTACCTTCCCCTGAGCGAAAAAAACAAGTCATGGATTTATTACAAAATGTAGGTTTACATGAACACGCGAGTCACTATCCAAATGAATTATCGGGGGGACAACAACAACGCGTAAGTATTGCACGAGCATTAATTACAAAGCCAAGTATTATTCTTGCTGATGAACCAACTGGAAGTCTCGATACAGAAACTGAATTAGAAATATTAGATTTAATAAGAAGCTTAAACTTAGAAAAAGGAATTACATTTTGTATTATTACACACGATGATGAAGTAGCGAAAATAAGCAATCATCAATTTCATTTACAAGATGGAGTGCTGTCAAAAGGTGGTGCTTTCGTTGAAGTTTAATGATCAATTAAAACTTATGTTGAAAAATATGAAGAAAAATCGGCTTAGGGTTTTTATGACCATTTTAGCAACCACAATGGCATGTGCCTTTTTAATTGTTTTGGCTTCAATTGGGTTCGGTGTTCAAAAGAGCATGACGGAAGAAATACAATCGCAACAAATTATTACAGAAGTTTCTGTTTCAGGAAAACAAACGGAGAAGGAAGGATATCAACAAATTAATAAGGAGCATCTAAAAGAACTTAGTGAAACCGAAAATGTAACAGCGGTTGTCCGCCGTAACTCGATTGACCTTCCGGTGGAGGTTTCACTCGAGGACAGAAAAGGAGAAGTTTGGCCAACAATAACAAATATGCAAGAAGAGTTAAAGGCTAATTTATCATTGGAAAAAGGAAAAGTACCACAAGCGGATAATGAAATCATTGTTGGATATCATTTTGCCAAAGCTCTATTAACAGAAAATGAAAAAATTGAATATCAGAAGAAGATGGAATCTTCACCAAATGAGACTGTTAAAGAGCCAACAGGATACCAAGGAAATCTTGTAGGTAAAGAAATTACGATGACTATTACGAAAGAAACAGAAGAAGGAAAAGAAGAGAAAAAGTCATTTACTTTTAAAATTGCAGGAGTGGGAGAAGCACCTGCTCGGGACTGGATGCAGGATCAAAGCATCTATATAAATGACGTACTTCGAGAGGAGATTCTTTCCTTTGCAATGCCTTTAGAAGAAGGAAGTCAGGTGAGTGAAATTCCCTATAGTGAGGTTTTTGTCTATGCATCTAACTTGGAGGCAGTAGAACAGGTGACCACTGACCTTAAAGATAAAGATTATATGGTTTATTCAATAACGGAAGAATTAGATAGTATAAACTTATTTTTTACCTTTTTTAAGGCTGGATTAATATTTGTTGGAACAATCGCAGTTATTATAGCATCAATTGGGATCTTTAATACGATGACAATGGCTGTAACGGAAAGAACTCAAGAAATAGGAATTATGAAAGCGTTAGGTGCACAACCAGGAATTATTAGAAGATTGTTTTTAATGGAAAGTGCGTATATAGGAATCATTGGGGCAACCATTGGTGTACTCATTTCCTACGGTATTAGCTTTGCTGCTAACAAGCTTTTGCCAATTATTTTACAATCTGCTACAGGTGGAGGTACTAGTGAAATAGACTTTACATTTTCATATATTCCGATAAGTCTAGTTGTGATATCAGTAGCCATTAGTATTGGAGTAGCTATGATTTCCGGGCTGCGCCCAGCTGTTAAAGCAACAAATATCAATGTGCTAGCCGCTTTAAGAAGGGAACTATAAGCTCGTTCGAACTGCTGGCTTTATGCTGGCAGTTTTTTCGTATGCTCTGCACAGTGAATCGGAATATAAATGGAGAATTTTTCAAAAACTATTTCTCTTACCTTAAATAGTTGATATTCTAAGGTAAACATTACAACTATGGGGGAAAAGTATGGAGATCACCATTCGTTTTTCAGAAGAACAAGATTTTGAAAAGTTAATAGAGTTAGATCATCGTGTATGGGATGCTGCAACAACACCTGCTGATATTGTATGGAACTCTGTTAACGAATTTAGAGAAAGAAATCCTGAAGGCAGTCAAATTGTTGCAATTGTAAATGGAGACGTTGCAGGGTATTTAGGGTATCACGCTTCTACTCCTTTAAAAACCAATCAACACGTTATGGAAATTGATATAGCTGTAGACAAAATGTACCAAGGAATGGGAATTGGCAGGAAGCTGTTGGACAAAGCAATAGAGCTCGCGAAAGAAAGAGGAAACACGAAACTGTCACTACGTGTTTTGTCTACTAATAAAGGGGCGTTAATCTTTTATAAAAAATGCGGCTTTATTGAGCAAGGCAGATTAATAAAAGAGTTTTACATAGACGGGAATTATGTGGACGATGTTTTAATGTATAGGCTAATAGAGTAATGGTAAAAGTCTATATTTTCTCATTATTACAACATTATAAGATAGGTGATTTCTTCATTGCAAATCATAAGAAAAGGGGCTAAAATTCTCTGAGGAACGTTACATAGTTGAGGGGAAATTCACTATGATCATGCACGTGAAGGAGGTTGAGGTATGCCACGTTCTTTATGGTTACTTGTAATTGGTATGATGATTAATGTTACCGGAGCGTCATTTTTATGGCCGTTAAACACGATCTATATCCATGAACATCTAGGCAAGTCTTTAACTTTAGCTGGGATTGTCCTGATGCTTAATGCCGCTGCAGGTGTAATAGGAAATCTTGTTGGTGGTGTCTTGTTTGACAAGATTGGGGGATATAAATCTATTTTAATAGGTATCGTCATCACTTTGGTTTCAATTGTGATTTTGATGTTTAATCATAGCTGGCCTGTTTATATGTACTTGCTAATCTTTATTGGATTTGGTTCAGGTATTGTTTTTCCTGCTACATATGCTCTAGCCGGGACTGTTTGGCCAGAAGGTGGTAGAAAAGCCTTTAACTCTATTTATGTAGCACAAAATGTTGGTGTTGCAGCAGGAGCTTCGTTAGGAGGAATTGTTGCTAGCATCTCATTTAATTATATATTTGTAGCAAATGCAGCTTTGTATGCTGTTTTTTTCTTTGTCGCATTCTTCGGGTATCGAAATATTGATGGAGCAAACGCGAAGCAAACTTCGATTTTAAATGAAAAAACAGCTATAAAAAGTCGTCATAAGTTTACGGCTTTGATTATTTTGTGTACGGGTTATTTACTATGCTGGGTTGGTTATGTTCAATGGCCTTCAACAATCTCTTCTTACACACAAACACTAAATATTCCTATAAGCCAATACAGTCTTTTATGGACAATTAACGGTGCGATGATTGTGTTAGGTCAGCCACTTATTTCCATGTTTGTGAAACGCTTTGCTAAAACATTAAAAAGACAAATGATCATTGGATTTGTTGTGTTTATGTTTTCTTTTGTGATTGCTTCGTTTGCAGAGCAATTTACAGGATTTCTTGTTGCTATGGTTATTTTAACAATAGGAGAAATGCTTGTTTGGCCAGCAGTTCCTACAATTGCAAATGATTTAGCTCCTGAAGGTAGACAAGGCTTTTATCAAGGATTTGTTAATAGTACAGCAACAGGTGGTAGAATGATTGGCCCTATACTTGGAGGTGTAATTGCAGACTATTACAATATGAACCTCTTATTTATAATTATTATTACTTTATTAGCAGTTGGTATCTTTACTACGTTGATTTATGATAAAAAGCTTAATGCTGTTATTGAAAAGAAAAGGTCTCAGGAACCCGATGTTTACGGGGTCTAAGACCTTTTCTTTTTTTTGAAACTTACACAGCTAACTTGTGATACGATAAGAGAAAAAATGATTAACAGGGGAAGGTAATATGTCATGATCAATCAACGTTTTCCTTACGCAAAGGAAATAATTGAAACTGTTATAGAAAACGCTTACGTTTGGATTGTTATAGTCGATGCTGATGGCAATATTATCTATATGAATGACAATTATTGTCGTTTTTGTGAAGTAACAAAGGAAGAGGTTATTGGGAAGCATGTTACAGAAGTAATAGAAAATACAAGAATGCATATTGTTGTCAAAAACGGTGAAGAGGAAATTGCTGATCTTCAATATATTCGTGGTAATTATATGATTGCAAACCGCATTCCGATTATTGCTGACGGTAAGGTTGTTGGAGCGTTTGGTACCGTTATGTTTAGAGATACGAAGGAATGGAGTGAAATGAACTCACATGTTCGTCACCATTTGTCATCTATTCAATCGTTTATCGAGCAGCAAGATGATACAGGAGCAAAATACACATTAAACGACATTCATTCAAAATCAGCCATTATGTCCGGGTTAAAGGAAAAGGTCAAATCAATTGCAGCAACTGATAGCTCAGTTCTCATTAGGGGAGAAAGTGGGACGGGAAAAGAATTATTTGCTCATAGCATCCATCTTTTAAGTCATAGAAGTGATAAGCCGTTTGTAAAGGTTAACTGTGGTGCGATCCCGGAGCATCTTCTTGAATCGGAATTATTCGGGTATGAAGATGGTGCTTTTACTGGAGCTAAAAAGGGTGGAAAAAAGGGGAAATTTCAACAAGCTAATGGTGGAACCATTTTTTTAGATGAAATCGGTGATATGAGCTTACAAATGCAGGTAAAGCTGCTTCGTGTTCTTCAGGAAAAAGAAGTCGAACCTGTAGGATCCACCAAAACAATACCTTTGGATGTTCGAGTTATTACTGCAACAAATAGA
The DNA here is from genome assembly GCF_002577655.1 of Bacillus sp. AFS040349. Classification (NCBI taxonomy): domain Bacteria; kingdom Bacillati; phylum Bacillota; class Bacilli; order Caryophanales; family Bacillaceae; genus Bacillus; species Bacillus sp. AFS040349. The sequence goes on from NZ_NUMC01000007.1 coordinate 66,457, forward strand.
CCGTTGGAAGAATTGATGAAAGCAAATGATTTTCGAAGTGATCTTTATTACAGAATAAGTGTGATTCCTTTGTTTATTCCTTCCCTAAGAGAACGTAAGGAAGATTTAGAGGTTTTAGTTCGCCAATTTATCAAAAAGGTTTCAATTCGAACAGGAAAGAGAATTTCAATGATTCATGAAGATGTGATGGATACGTTTTACCACTATCATTGGCAAGGAAATATTCGTGAGCTAGAAAATGTTATTGAAGCTGCTATTCACTTAGCCAAATCTGATCTAATTACATTAGACTCTATTCCTGATTATATAAAACAATCAACAATTTATCATTCGAAATCAGAATCAGCATTAACTTTAAAAGAAATGCTAAATGATGCAGAAAAAGAAATTCTACTAAATATGATTCAGAAATACAAAGGAGATAAAAAAGGAGCTGCTAAAGCGTTAGGAATCAGTAAGTCTAGCATGTACGAAAAAATTCAAAAATTTGGCCTTCAATAAGTCCAGATATCCGGAATGCAGTCCAGAATGATGGACTGCTCTTTTAATGCTTGAAAATAACCTTTAGGATGATGTGGACTAGCTATGATTTTTCAAGGTATTCCAGAAATCCGGAATAAGTATAGTAGAAAAAGAGTTATAACATAGCTGATATTCATTGTTATGTAATTATTTACTCAGTTTATACTTGTTGGCATACTTCTTGCTTTTATAATTGTGAAGTTGAAAGGAGGTATAAAATGCAGAATGTATATTGGTTTTTTAAAGAAAAGGTACCTGGTGAATAAGGGAGTGTTCTAAAAAGGATTGCTTAGAAATGAAAGCGGTTACCATTCTTAAGACTTATAGTCAAGCAAAGGGGGAAGACAGATGTTAAGTATGATTGGATTAATTGGTGGTTTAGCACTTTTAATTTTTTTAACAATGAGGGGTATGAACTTATTAGTAGCAGGTCCATTATGTGCTTTATTTGTTGCTGTATTTAGTGGTTTACCACTTTTTCCACAATTAGTGGGAGAAGGAGAGGCAAATCTGGTAGGGAATTATATGACTGGTTTTTCTGGGTTTATTGCTTCTTGGTATCTCATGTTTTTACTAGGGGCCATTTTTGGAAAAGTAATGGAAGATAGTGGGGCAGCAGATAGTGTCTCAAAATGGATTGTAAGTAAAATTGGGATGAAAAGAGCTGTACTTGCCATTGTTATTGCATGTGCGGTGTTAACATACGGTGGTGTTAGTTTATTCGTTGTCGCATTTTCTGTTTATCCAATGGCGGTTAGTTTATTTAGAGAAGCAGATCTGCCACGCCGCTTTATTCCAGCGGTGCTCGCTTTTGGATCTGTTACCTTTACAATGACATCAGCGGGTTCACCGGAAATACAAAACTGGATTCCGATTGAATATTTAGGTACTTCTCCGTATGCAGGGTGGGAAGTTAGTTTAATTGTTGCTGTGTTTATGATGGTATTTGGTTATTGGTGGCTAAGAAGAATGATTTCAAAAGCAGTAGCACGTGGTGAGAAATTTGTTGGAAGAGACAATGATCCTGTAAATGAAAACAAATCTTTACCAAATCCGTTGTTTGGAGTAATTCCGTTATTTGTTGTGTTAGTTATTTCTTTTATTTTCCACGATTCCTTGCAGCAATCAGCATTAATTATTGCCTTACTAGGTGGAGTTATTGCTACTTATCTATTAAACCGTAAGTATTTTAAATCGTTTTGGAATGCTGTATCAGAAGGAACACTTGGAGCATTATTAGCCCTTGGGAACACAGCGGCTGTAGTAGGGTTTGGTGGTGTTGCAAAGGCGGTACCAGCATTTGAAGTAGCTGTAAATGCCATGACTAGTATTCCAGGAAGCCCGTTAATTGGTGGAGCTATTGCGGTCAGTGTGATTGCTGGTATGACAGGCTCAGCCTCTGGAGGTCAGGCCATTGCCTTACCATTACTAGCACCACACTATATGGATATGGGTGTGAATCCGGAGGCTTTACACAGGGTTGTGTCTATATCATCTGGTGCATTAGATTCTCTCCCACATAACGGATATGTTGTGACAACTGTTCGTGCAATTTGTGGAGAGTCTCATCAGGATGCATACAATCCTGTAGGTGCACTCACTGTCATTGTTCCGCTACTAGGCGTTGTTTTAGCAATTATATTATTTTCATTTGGATTAGGTATATAGAAACGGAGGTTGGTTATTTTGGTTCAGGCTCAAGTAGTACTACTAACAGGAGCAGCACAAGGCATAGGCTTTGAACTGGCTAGAGCTTTTGCGTTAGAAGGAGCAAAGGTTGTATTAACAGACTTGAATGAAGAGCAGGTTTTAATGAGTACAAAAGAATTGCAAAATCAAGGCTATGATGTGATTGGAATTAAATGTGATGTGACAAATGAACAAGACATTGTTGATGTTATAAAAAAAACGAAGGAGCATTATGGAAGAATTGATACGCTTATAAATAATGCGGGGTTGCAGCATGTTGCCCATATTGAGGATTTTCCAACTGAAAAATTCGAGCTGCTAACAAAAGTTATGCTTGTAGCCCCTTTTGTTGCTACAAAATATGTTTTTCCGATTATGAAAGAACAAAAGTTTGGAAGAATTTTAAATATGTCATCTATAAATGGATTAATAGGGTTTGCCGGAAAGGCTGCTTATAATAGCGCGAAGCATGGAGTAATTGGGTTAACTAAAGTGGCCGCGTTGGAAGGAGCACCACATGGAATTACCGTTAATGCAATCTGCCCTGGATACGTAGATACTCCCCTTGTGCGAAATCAACTTCAAGATCTTGCTGATACAAGAAATGTACCTCTAGAAAATGTATTAGAAGAAATTTTGTATCCGCTTATTCCGCAAAAAAGGCTGCTCTCTGTAAAAGAAGTTGCAGACTATACGATTTTCTTAGCTAGTAAAAAGGCTGGTGGAGTAACAGGTCAGGCGGTCGTAATAGATGGTGGATATACAGTTCAATAGTAGAAATGGGACTTGCGAGAATGTTCGCAAGTCTCTTTATGTTGAAAGAAAAATCGTAAATGATGCCTATACTTGCATATCACGACAAATTTATATAAAATAATCTTAAATCTATATACGAAATGAACGGAGAAAAGGAATAGTAATTAGTAAAAATGTGCTCAGAGAGTTGACGGATGGTGAGAGTCAACCAGTTTTTACTAATGAACTCGCCTTTGAGTTACAAATGTGAAAGAGAAATATATCAAGTAATATTTGTCGTCTATCCACGTTACGGATGTCAAAGTGGGCATATTCACACTATGCCAAAGTTGGGTGGTACCACGGGAATTAAGCCTCTCGTCCCTGTTTGGGATGCGGGGTTTTTTCGTTTTTATGGACTTTAGAAAGCTTTGACCCGTTCAACAGGTTATAATATAAATTAAGAGCAAGCTTTAAGGAGGAAAACAGATGAGCTTCAATCATCAAGAGATTGAAAAGAAATGGCAAGATTATTGGTTACATAATAAAACATTTAAAACAACAGAAGATACAGAAAAACCGAAGTTCTATGCATTGGACATGTTCCCATATCCATCAGGAGCGGGCCTCCATGTAGGACATCCTGAAGGATATACAGCAACAGACATTTTATCTCGTATGAAACGTATGCAAGGGTATAATGTTCTTCATCCAATGGGATGGGATGCATTTGGTTTACCTGCTGAACAGTACGCGCTTGATACAGGAAATGACCCTGCTGAATTTACAAAGCAAAACATTGATAATTTCAGAAGACAAATTCAAGCACTAGGGTTTTCCTATGATTGGGATCGCGAAGTAAATACAACAGATCCTGAATATTACAAATGGACTCAATGGATCTTTTTGCAGCTTTATAAAAAAGGTTTGGCTTATGTAGATGAAGTACCTGTAAACTGGTGCCCTGCGTTAGGTACCGTTTTAGCAAATGAAGAAGTTATTGATGGGAAAAGTGAGCGTGGAGGTCATCCAGTTGAGCGACGTCCAATGAAGCAATGGATGCTGAAAATTACAGCATATGCTGACCGTCTTCTTGAAGACTTAGAAGACGTTGACTGGCCAGAAAGCATTAAAGATATGCAGCGTAACTGGATCGGCCGTTCTGAAGGTGCTCATGTAACATTTGATATTGAGGGACATGATGAAACATTTACTGTTTTCACTACTCGTCCTGATACATTATTTGGTGCAACATACGCTGTTTTAGCTCCAGAGCATTCTTTTATTGAAAAAATTACAACTGAGGATCAAAAACAAGCAGTTGAGGCTTATATTGACGAAGTAAAACATAAGAGTGATTTAGAGCGTACAGAGCTTTCAAAAGATAAAACAGGCGTATTTACAGGTGCTTATGCTATTAACCCTGTAAACGGTGAAAAAATGCCAATTTGGATTGCAGATTATGTACTTGTAACTTACGGTACTGGTGCGATTATGGCAGTTCCTGCACATGATGAGCGCGACTATGAATTTGCTGTAAAGTTTGATCTTCCGATTAAAGAAGTTGTGAGTGGTGGAGACGTGACGAAGGAAGCGTACACTGGTGACGGTGAACACGTTAACTCTGATTTCTTAAACGGACTTGGTAAACAAGAAGCAATTGAAAAAGCGATCGCATGGCTTGAAGAAAACAAAAAAGGTGAAAAGAAAGTAACCTACCGTCTTCGTGACTGGTTATTCAGCCGTCAACGTTATTGGGGTGAGCCAATTCCAATTATTCATTGGGAAGATGGTACAATGTCTGCTGTTCCGGAAGAAGAACTTCCACTTGTATTACCAAAAACAACAGAAATTAGACCATCTGGAACAGGGGAATCACCACTTGCAATTATAGATGAATTTGTAAATATTGTTGATCCTGTAACAGGTAAAAAGGGTCGTCGTGAAACAAATACAATGCCGCAATGGGCTGGAAGCTGCTGGTATTACCTACGTTACATCGATCCAAAAAACAGCGAAGCTCTTGCAGATGATGCAAAGTTAAAGCAATGGTTACCTGTTGATATTTATATCGGTGGAGCAGAGCACGCAGTTCTTCACTTATTGTACGCACGCTTTTGGCATAAGTTTTTATATGATATCGGTGTTGTTCCAACGAAAGAGCCATTCCAAAAGCTATTTAACCAAGGAATGATTCTTGGTGAAAACAATGAAAAAATGAGTAAATCTAAAGGGAATGTTGTGAATCCGGATGAGATTGTTTCATCACATGGTGCGGACACACTTCGTCTTTATGAAATGTTTATGGGACCATTAGAAGCATCAATTGCCTGGTCAACAACAGGTCTTGATGGAGCAAGACGTTTCTTAGATCGCGTATGGCGTTTATTCATTGAAGATAATGGTGAGTTAAGTCCAAAGGTTGTTGATGAAACAAGCGATGCACTTGAACGCGTTTATCATCAAACGGTGAAAAAAGTATCAGAAGATTTGGAAGGACTACGCTTTAATACAGCTATTTCACAGCTTATGGTCTTCATTAATGAAGCATACAAACAAACAGTGCTTCCAAAAGAGTATGTGGAAGGTGTTGTGAAACTTCTATCGCCAATCGCGCCTCATTTAGCTGAAGAGCTATGGAGCAAATTAGGCCACAGCAGCACGATTTCTTATGAAGCATGGCCATCATTTGATGAAGCGAAACTTGTAGAAAATGAAGTGGAAATCGTTGTTCAGGTAAACGGAAAAGTCCGTGCAAAGCTTTTAGTAGCAAAAGATGTTACAAAAGATCAGTTAGAACAAATTGCGCTGGACGATGACCGTGTGAAAGAACATGTAGAAGGAAAAACAATACGTAAAGTAATTGCCGTACCTGGTAAGCTTGTGAATATTGTAGCGAACTAGTACGTGTTTTGGAATTGGCAAGTCCGGCTCATTGTGAGTCGGGCTTGTTTGTTTGTTTGTGCATGTCGTGGATTGTCGAAAAACTAATATTTGGTCAAAATTAGCAAATAAATCATATAAATTGACTAATAAATTAAGCAAAATATCAAATATATCTCTAAAAGCGTCAAATAAAGAAATTCAGCAAACTAGCACCTCACAAACTACTTTGATATAATGCAACTATTAAAACTGAAAGGGTGTACATAATGTCTGAATTTAAAGAAATTTCTCCTGAAGAGGTACAAAAAAGATTAGAAAATGGGGAAAAGCTTGAGCTAATAGATGTTCGTGAAGACGAAGAAGTAGAAGCAGGCATGATTCCACAAGCTAAGCATATTCGTATGAATGATATTCCGGAGCATTTAGATGCACTTGATAAAGAGAAAGAAACGATTTACATTTGTCGCTCAGGTGGAAGAAGTGGAAATGTTTGTGCTTATTTACAAGACAAAGGCTACAATGTTGTTAACATGACTGGTGGAATGCTTGATTATAAAGGTGAAACAAAGCCGAAGAGTCAACTAGCTTAAAATAAAAAACTGCTTGTCTTAATTGAGTAACCCACTAGTTTAAATAAGCGGAATTGTTCCGGTTAAAATGAAGAATGGAACTTGATTAGGGGATATAAGCGGAGATTTTCCGGTTAAGCAAAGTAAAATGGTCCATTTTCAACTTTTTTGATTAAATAGGCGGAACCTTTCCGTCTATTTAATCGATTTTTTGTGCTATTTCCTCATTAAGAGGAATTTATCCGCTTATTTTCACTGACGATTTTTGAAGAAAATTTAAAAATCACCTAATCGGGTGTTTATCTTGGTATAAAAAATGCTTGGAGCATATATGTCTCCAAGCATTTTACTTTTCCCGGTAAATAACAAGAGCTGAGTAACAATAGATTTGTTCTCCATCCTCGTCTATGGATACTGATACGCTGAATTTTATATCTCTAACCTGATTTTCTCCGAGATTTGCTAGAAATCCATTGATTTCTTCTTCTAAATCTTTTTCGTGTTCTTCATCAAAAAGCGCCACTTTTAACATCATGATCACTTCCTAATTTCCATTTTAATAATTTGTATGACAGCTTGTCTAAATTTATTACTAGAATGGAGAAGTGATTTTATTCTTTAGAGTAAATAGCAGCATTTGTTCCGGCAAGTCGGCCGGTTACTAAAGCTGATGTAATATTATAGCCACCTGTATAACCGTGTATATCTAGTATCTCACCACAGAAATATAACCCCGCTTTTAGTTTGGATGACATTTCCTTCGGGTGAATTTCTTTTACTGATACACCACCTCCGGTTACAAAGGCTTTCTCAATTGATAGTGTACCATGGACCTGAAATTGAAATTGCTTGCAATCTTTTACAAAAGAGCGCAATTTTTCATTTGATAGATTATCATACGTAACTAACGAATCAATTTGATTTTTTTCTAACAAAAAGAGTAAATACCGTTCAGGTAGCAATCCTTTTAACACATTTTTTATTGCTTTTTTTGAATCCTGTTTTAAATCTTTAACAATTGATTGAAAAAGCTGTTCCTCTTTTTGATCAGGCAGGGCATCAATACTAACAGTAATCGCATTTGTTTTGAACTTTTTCATAGCCTTGACCACATATTGACTACATCTTAAAACAGCTGGACCTGATATTCCGAAGTGAGTGAAAATCATATCCATTTTATGGGTAATAATTGTTTTTCCTTTTGGATTAAGAACACTGAGTGCCACATCACGTAAAGAGAGTCCTTGTAGAGCTTTTTCCTGAATAAATGGTTCATTTGATGTAATGGGCACTTCAGTTGGAAACAATTCGGTAATCGTATGCCCGGCATTTTCAGCCCAGGCATATCCATCACCTGTACTCCCAGTATGTGGTACGCTTTTTCCACCAACAGCTAGTACAACTGCCTTTGTTATAATTGTTTCACCGTTAACTAGTACAATGCTTGTTACCTTTTCCTCATCGTATATCACATCTTTTACAGGTTCATTTGTACGTATTTCCACGTTTAAACGCTTTAATTCGCTAATTAGTGCATCAACGACAGATTGCGCTTTGTCCGTAATGGGAAACATTCGACCATGATCTTCTTCTTTTAATTGAATACCTAGATTTTCAAAAAAACGGATAATATCCTCATTGCTGAATTCTGAGAAAGCACTATATAAAAAACGGCCATTTCCGGGTATATGTTTAATAATCTCATCGATTGGCAATCTATTTGTTACATTACAGCGACCACCACCTGAAATGGCAAGCTTTCTTCCTAGTTTATTTCCTTTATCTAAAAGAAGCACACGAGCTCCCTTTTCTCCTGCAGCAATGGAAGCCATTAATCCTGATGGACCTCCACCAATCACAACTACATCATATTTCATCTAATCCACACCTTTTTCACATGTCTGCTATCATATTATATCTGAAGAACCTAAAAAGTAAAAAAAGTGATGAAAAATAATGATGAATCACAATGCTTATGGTATATATGCGGGTTTATGGTAAAATAGAAAAGTTGAATCTTCATAGAGAAGAATGGTGAGTAAGAAAAATGTCTAATAATTTGCTACGAGGAACGTTCGTATTAACATTAGGTACATACATATCAAGAATTTTAGGAATGATTTATTTAATTCCTTTTGCTGCGATGGTGGGAACAACTGGTGGAGGATTGTTTCATGCAGGTTATGCACAATATACAATTTTTTTAAGTGTTGCAACAGCAGGGTTTCCAGCAGCAGTATCTAAATTTGTTTCAAAATATAATGCTTTAGGGGATTATCAAACGAGCCGAAGGATGTTTAAGGCAGGCATACTTGTTATGCTCATAACTGGCTTACTTGCTTTTGCTATCTTATATATGCTGGCACCATGGTTTGCAATTGCTGCACTTGCTGAAAGAGAGCTTAATGGAGTAACCGTTGAAGATGCAACTCTCGTCATCAGAATGGTGAGCATTGCGCTTATTATTGTTCCACTAATGAGCTTAATAAGGGGCTTCTTTCAGGGGCACCAATCTATGGGACCTACAGCAGTTTCGCAGGTTGTTGAACAGCTTGTCAGAATTGTCTTTTTGTTAGTTTCCACTTACATCGTGATGAATGTATTAAATGGTGGACTTGTTTTGGCAGTTGGCTATGCTACATTTGCTGCGTTTGTTGGAGCAGTAGGCGGGTTAGTTGTTTTGTTTATCTATTGGGTGAAACGAAAGGGTACACTCTTAGCTATGCAGGACAATCCAATTGAAGCCGAACCAATGCCACTCGGCAGAATGTTTAAGGAAGTATTTCGTTATGCTGGTCCATTTGTTTTTGTTGGATTGGCAATTCCTATTTATAATTACATCGATACGTTGACTTTTAACCGTGCGATGTTAAGTACTGGAACGGAACAGTCATATACAATGGATATGTTTTCTGTGTTACTTCTTTATGTGCCGAAGTTAGTGATGATTCCGGTATCATTAGCTACAGCATTTGGGTTAACACTGATTCCAACTATTACAGAATCTTTCTCAAATAATAATCGGGGCTTACTACATAAACAGATTGATCAAACTTTACAGGTGATTATGTTGCTTGTTTTACCTGCTGTGATTGGTCTTTCTGTTTTAGCCGGACCAGCCTATAATGTGTTCTACGCGGGAACATCAGAAGAAATTGGGAAGCATATTTTAATGTGGTATGCCCCTGTAGCATTGCTTTTCTCTCTTTTTACAGTGAATGCAGCAATCTTACAAGGTATTAATAAACAAAAGCTAGCGGTGATTAGCTTAGTCATAGGTTTAATTGTGAAGCTTTCTCTAAACGTTACGTTAATTGAGCTATATGAAGGAGTAGGCTCAATTATCGCAACGGCAGCAGGCTACATTGTATCGTTAATCTATGGATTTGCAATGATTAAACGTCATGCAGGTTATTCCTTTAGGCTATTAATAAAGAGATCATTATTAATTACAATTTTATGTATCTTCATGGGACTTGTTGTTTCCGTCGTATTTTCTATACTAAGTATTTTTATTAATTATGCAGATAGTCGTATGAATGCTGTTATTGTTGTTGGCATCGCCGTCGTAGTAGGTGGAGCAACATATGCCTACTTAACATATCGATCTCATTTGTTAGAAAAATTATTAGGAAACCGTTTAAACCGTTTTTTACCAAGTAAAAAACGATCAGTTGAATAGGTTGGTTTATACTAAATAAGTTAAAGATAACAAAGAACTCGGATCCTCCGAGTTTTTTTACTAAAGGTTGTTTCTGTTAAATTCTTTGATTTAAACTATCAAAACGATAGTGGAATGAAGCGGAAGACAATTGACTCCTGCGGGAGCTAGAGGAAAGGCTGAGACCCCGCAGGCAAAGCCGAGGAGGCTCAGCTTCCTCCCCGCGGAAAGCAAGTGTCTGGAGCGCAATGGAACGAACCTGTTCTTAGGTTAAATGTAAAAAAACGCCAAGATATCAACAAATAGACTTAATCAAAAAATCTTGGATCATCAGGAGGTCTTACATAATATGAGAATTGATAAATTATTAGCAAATATAGGCTTTGGAAGCCGAAAAGAAGTAAAACAATTACTTAAAACAGGAGCTGTAAAGGTTGAAGGAGAACCAATAAAGGATCCAAAAACACATGTGGATCCTGATCATCAACACATTACAGTAAATGAAGAAAAAGTTGAATACAAAGAATTCGTTTACTTACTAATGAATAAGCCGGCAGGATATTTATCCGCAACAGAAGATGAGTATCAAGAAACAGTCATTGATTTATTGGAAATGGAAGACGCTGTTTATCAACCGTTTCCAGTTGGTCGTCTTGATAAAGATACGGAAGGGCTATTGCTTTTGACGAACGATGGACAACTTTCACATCAACTGCTCTCACCAAAAAAACATGTTCCAAAAACATATTATGCAGTCATATTAGGTGAAGTAACTGAAGAGGACATCGAGGCATTTAAGAATGGTGTAACATTGGATGATGGTTATTTAACAAAGCCTGCTATACTTGAAATTCTAACAGCGGGGAATCAATCGACCATTCATATTACCATAACAGAAGGTAAATTCCATCAAGTGAAACGTATGTTTGAATCTGTTGGGAAAAAAGTAACATATTTAAAAAGAATATCGATGGGACCAATTGTTTTAGATGAGGATGAATTAAAAATAGGGGAATATCGCGATCTAACAGATGAAGAAATAGAGGCATTAAGAAATGCTAAACCTATAGAATTATAAAAACATTTAGGCAAAAAGGAGGAACCTTGATCATAAGGTTCCTTATTTTATGTATATAGGAATGTTTATTTTTGATCTTACGAAGACATCTTAACTTTCTTCTTTGTAGTGGCCCATTTACCTCTTGTTGGGCTGTGAACCAAATCGTTATATGCTAACACATTTAAATCACGTTGTATGGTTCTCGGTGTAATACCAAATTCGTCAACGAGTTGCTGTGTCGTCACAGTTCCCCGCTCATTAATAAACATGTAGACTGATTTGATTCTGGTTAGCATACGGTTTGTTGAAGGTTTCAAAAAACCACTCCTTATCGTTTGATCGCACTGGCTATGCCTACTACAACCTTTCGATGACTGCTCTTTCAGATGTCACTTCATACATATTTAGTTTTATGCGGTAAAACGTTACAACAATATTTTACACGATTTCGACAGTAATAATCCATAGAAAAGTTTCAATTTACACAATATTAACATTTTTATTTTAAGATAAACAAGCACGCGCGTACTTAACACAATAAATCTATATGCCTATCGTTCTGAATAGTATGACAATAAAATGGTTTTTTTTTTAGTTTTTTGAATCTTTTTCCATCTACCGAGCGTATTAAATGAACAAGGAGGATCAAAGATGAGTATTTTAGCAGTGAAAATTGAAGAAGCAGGCTATGAAGAAAAACATCCTGTTATTCAGGGAATTGATTTTCATTTACATAAAGGAGAATGGATTGGTTTAATCGGTCCAAATGGTGCAGGTAAAAGTACAACAATAAAGACTTTATTGGGTGTAATGGAATATGTGAAAGGAGCGATATACAAGCAACCATTAAGCAAATATGCATATATACCTGAAAAACCTATATTCTATGATCATTTAACATTGTGGGAGCATTTGGACCTCCTAGCTGCAGTTAATGGAATCTGTGATAGGATTTTAATAGAAAGAGCTAATCTCTACTTAAATGCTTTTAAAATGGAAAAAGTGAAACATGAGATGCCATCCACCTTTTCCAAAGGAATGCAGCAAAAAGTAATGATCATACAAGCTCTTGTCTTACAACCTGATTATTATATTGTTGATGAGCCTTTTATAGGTCTTGATCCGAGTGCTACTAAAATGTTTTTAACTGTCATGGAAGAAGAAAAAAATCGCGGTGCGGCTATCTTAATGTCAACTCACGTTTTAGACACGGCTGAAAAAATATGTGATCGGTTTTTACTAGTATCAGGGGGTACAATGGTCGCTCAAGGAACACTTGAGGAAATTCAGGTAAGTACAGACCTACCTGGTGCTTCTTTACTTGACTGCTTCAATAAAGTTGAGGAAGGCAGGTAAAGAAAAATGAGAGGAAGCACAATTTGGTGGAGGCGCTTGATACAAGATTGGCTTTATCAATTTAAAATTATTCGTACTGTTTTTGATTGGACGATCATTGTTTATCTTCTTATCCCATTCTTGGCTTTTTTAGGTATAACCTATTACTCCTGGTGGAACTCGTTGCCTGATTGGCTTGAGGGAGTGCCATATGAAGTTCTTTTTCTTTTTTGTTTTTTGTTGTGCTGGCAAGGTACCATTCGAACGTTTATGGAAGAAGCCGATCAGCTTACATTATTACAATTTTCAGAGATTATGACGGAAATAAGGTATATCGGGGTCATTTATTCTTGGATCTTACTACTTCTTAAGTGGTTACTCCTTTTTGTGTGGTTATATCCGTTATTAAATCATTACGATGATCTAACTTTTTATCAGTTACTTGTTACATCGGTATTCTTTCTTAGTTTAAATTTATTTCTTACAACCTACAAACAAGCTGTCTACAAGTTTGGATTCTGGAAGAAGTTGATCATTGAATTAGTTGTTACCTTTTTCATTTTGATTTTGTGTTTTGCTATTACCTTTAAACCTATTAATCCGTTAATTATAGGTATTGCTCTCATTTTTTTCTGCTTATCATTATGGCAAGTGAAGGAATATCAATCTCAAATAAAAACATTCTATGATGATGTTGAAAAAGAACAAAAAAATAAAGTGAAATATATAAAGTTTATGTTTACTGTGAATCCAGAATTCACAATGCCACAAGTAAAAAAGCAAAAGAAAAGGTCTTGGATATTATGGAGGAATTCCGCAAGAATTTTTCAGAAAAGATCACCTGAAAATGGGGTAACAGAGCTGTTTATGAAATCATTTCTTCGTGATAAAGGGAATCTACTACAATATTTTCAGGTTATATCTGTTATATCATTTATCATATTCACTACACCTATATGGATAAAATGGTTAGTAACAATCGTCTTTTACTTTTTCTTTAGAGAATGGATTGTACTGATGTTTAAAGAAATCGTTAAACAGAACCCATATCTGTCAGTTGACTATGGAGAAAAGGATTATATGTTTATAGCCCAGAAAAAATGTGAAAACCGATTTGTTTACCCAGGTGTTTGCATCGTAATCTTAGTAGCTAGTTTGTCAACAGTGTTTACTATCTTGCTTTAAAAGAGCTCAATCAGTTAGAACTTTTTCTTAATTCGTGCTAGGCTATATATAGAAAAAGCTTACATTTTTTTAAGCAAGCAGCATACAAATAGCTATTACATATTATACATACGTAGGCAACGGACTAATCGGAGGTATTAAGGTGATTATTTTAAAAAGTAAACGAGAAATTGAACTCATGCATAAAGCAGGTCAATTGCTGGCAAATTGTCATAAAGAAATTGCGAAAAGAATCAAGCCAGGGATCACAACACTTGAAATTGATGCATTTGTAGAACAGTATCTAAAACAACATGGTGCAACCCCTGAACAAAAAGGTTACAAAGGCTATGAATTTGCAACATGTGCATCAATAAATGATGAAATTTGCCATGGTTTCCCGAGAAACACCCCATTACAAAATGGTGATATCGTCACAATTGATATGGTTGTAAATTTGAATGGCGCACTTGCTGACTCAGCCTGGTCGTATGCTGTAGGAGATGTTTCACCACAAGCGGCTAATCTATTACATGTTACGGAGGAAGCCTTAAACAAGGCAATTGAACAGTCTGTTATTGGAAACAGACTAGGAGATATTGGTCACGCTATTCAATCTTATGTTGAAGGTGAAGGGTATTCAGTTGTTAGAGATTTTACAGGTCATGGAATTGGAAGAACCATTCATGAACCACCAACAGTCCTTCATTATGGTGAGCCTAATAAAGGTCAACGCCTTAAAGAAGGTATGGTTATCACCATTGAACCGATGGTGAATATCGGGGCATGGGAGTCGAAAATGGACGATAACAAATGGACAGCAAGAACAATAGACGGAAGTTTATCAGCACAATATGAACACACAATTGCGATAACAAAAGACGGTCCAATTATTTTAACGAGACAATAACTATAATTTTCTAATAAAAAAGCGAAATGAATCAATAGGATTCATTTCGCTTTTTTTAGTGCCCTCCAATAAAGGCTAGTTGAATGAAAAAGAGAACGGCAAAAATATAAACAAAAATGTGAACTTCTTTCCATTTCCCTTTTGCAATTTTCATTAATGGATATGAAATGAAGCCAAGTGCAATTCCAGTAGCAATACTTGATGTTAGTGGCATGCTTAAAACAACTAAAAAGGCCGGGAACGCTTCGTCAAGCTCTTTCCAATTGATTTCTGCAATAGCCCCCATCATTAAGCTCCCGACAATAATTAATGCTGGTGCAGTAATTGCTGAGATCCCTGAAACTGCTCCAATTAAAGGACTGAAAAATAACGTAAGACCGAATAGGGCTGAAACAGTTAACGTTGTTAAGCCTGTTCTTCCCCCTGCTGCAACACCTGCAGAAGATTCAATGTAAGCACTAGTTGGACTTGTTCCAAACATTGCACCAATTGTTGTAGCAGCTGAATCTGCTAGAAGCGCCGTACGAGCTCTCGGTAATTCATTGCCCTTCATAAGCCCTGCCTGTTGGGCCACACCAATCATTGTTCCTGTTGTATCAAAAATGGTTACAAGTAAGAAAGAAAATACAACGGCATATAAGCCATGTGATATGACATCTGTTAAAGCTGAAAATGGATTTGTAATAATCAATCCTTCAGGCAAGCTTGGGAATGACATAAATCCTTGATCAAATGATAATTGACCTGTGAAAAAGGCAATAAACCCGGTGATAACCATACCAACGAATAGCGCACCATGAACATTTAGGCTCATTAATATTAATGTTATAGCCAAGCCAATTAATGCTAACACAACAGATGGAGAGTGAAGATCACCTAATGCCACTAAATTGTTTGGATCTGCTGTGACAATTCCAGTTAAACGAAGACCGATAAACGCAATGAAAAGACCAATACCAGCTGTGATTCCATGCTTTAAATTGCTCGGTATTGCTTCAATTAATTTCTTTCGAAACGGAGTTAGCGAAAGGATGACAAAAAGTATTCCGGCAATAAAAACAGCAGAGAAGGCTGTTGTATATGAAATATTTTCATTTGCTCCAACAACGGAATAGGCAAAGTATGCATTTAATCCCATCCCCGGTGCAATTGCAATTGGATAATTTGCTGATAGGGCCATCCAAAGTGTACCTATTATTGTCGCAATGATTGTTGCTGTAAAGACTTGGTCGAATGGAACTCCTGCATCTGCCAAAATAATTGGATTCACGACAACGATATATACCATAGTTAAAAACGTTGTGATTCCAGCTAAAATTTCGGTTCGGGCATTTGTTCTGTTTTCTGATAACTTAAACATATGTACCTCCGATTTTTTACGAACGTTTTTTCAAAACATTTATAATAATATTCGTTTTTAATTTATATTGCAATAGTTTTCTTCACATTGTTCCTAACAATCCATTTATATTTTGTGACAAAAAGATAAAAACTAACAAACAGATTTGCTTTTTAACACTCAACATACTTTTTCATAAAGGCACGTGTTAGTATGATAATAGAATAATGAATAATATAGAAGGAGGATCATACATGAATTGGAACGAAGAAGTTGAGAAAAGAAGAGAGAGTCTTATAAAAGATACACAGGAATTTTTACAGATTAAAAGTGTATTGGATGAAGACTCAATAACAAGTGATGCTCCGTTTGGAGAAGGAATTCATCAGGCATTTTCTCATCTCTTACATTTAGGAGCAGAAGCTGGCTTTACTACTAAAAATGTTGATGGCTATGCAGGTCATATTGAATTAAAAGGAAATGGAGAAGAGGTTGTAGGAATATTATGCCATGTTGATGTTGTTCCAGAAGGTGATGGCTGGACAAGTGAACCTTATGGTGCAGAGATTCGTGATGGGAAAATTTTTGCAAGAGGTGCGATGGATGATAAGGGTCCAACAATTGCAGCATTTTATGCGATGAAAATTGTGAAAGATTTGCAATTACCGTTAAGTAAAAATGTTCGCATGATTATCGGAACAGATGAGGAAAGTGAATGGCGCTGTGTTGATCATTACTTTAAGCATGAGAAGATGCCAGAGTTAGGCTTTGCCCCTGATGCGGATTTTCCGATTATTTTTGCTGAAAAAGGAATTATTGATTTAACGATCGAACAAAATGGATCTTTCACTGATTTACCATCAGATATTGTTCTTCATTCCTTTGAGTCTGGAAGAAGATATAATATGGTTCCAGACTTTGCTAAAGCTGTTTTATCATCTCATAATAAGAATGAAATCATGAAACAATTTGAATCATTTATTCATGACAAAAATATAAGCGGACAGGCTACAATTCAAGAGCAAACGATAAGTTTAACTGTTGAAGGTGTCTCAGCACATGCAATGGAGCCTAACAATGGTACGAATGCGGGCATTTTGTTAGCTGAATTTCTACATAATCTGAATCTTGATCAAAAAGGCGAAAATTATATACAAGCGATTGTTCATTATTTCTTAAATGACACGCGCGGTCATAAGCTCAACATAGCATTTTCTGATGAAGTTAGCGGGGAACTAACAGTTAATCTTGGTGTGATGAAATACACTAAAGACCAGCTAGGCAAAATTGGAGTAAATATACGTTATCCTGTTTCAGGAAATGCTGAAACAATAAAAACTGAAATAAACAATGTAGAAGGCTTTTCATTAGTATCATTTGATGACTCGAAACCACACTATGTGGAGGAAAATCATCCCCTTATTCAAACGTTGAAAAAAGTGTATGAAGAACAAACTGGAGAAAATGCTGAGCTTATAGCGATTGGTGGAGGAACTTATGCAAGATCATTAGAAGCTGGTGTTGCTTTTGGACCTTTATTTCCAGGTAGACCAGATGTTGCTCACCAAAAGGATGAATATATTGACATTGAAGATTTGCTGAAAGCAACAGCCATTTATGCACAAGCAATATATGAATTAGCAAAATAAAGCTTGTTTGTGAGAATAAAGAAAAAAGCTGTCGAGGCATCTCGACAGCACGGGGAAGGGAAATTTCTTTTCCCTTTTTAAAATGAGAAAACATCACTTGATAAGTATCTTTCACCTGTATCACAAGTGATACAAACAACAACATCATCAGGTGTTAGACGTTTTGCAACTTCAATTGCGGCATAGCATGCAGCTCCTGAAGAAGGACCAACTAACAGTCCTTCCTCACGTGCTAATCTTCTTGTAATGTCATACGCTTGTTCGTCTTCAATTTTAAAAATCTCATCATATACATCTTGATTTAAAATAGGTGGTATAAATCCAGGGCTTGTCCCAACTAGCTTATGGTTTCCAGGTTTACCACCTGAAAGGACAGGAGAACCGGCAGGCTCAACAACATGGACTGTTACATTTTTATAATGCTCTTTTAAGGCTTCACCTGTACCTGTAATGGTACCGCCAGTTCCAGCTGTCGCAACAAATGCTGAGAGTGGTTTGCCGATTTCATCAAGTGCCTCGATAATCTCCCTTGCAGTTGTATGTCTATGAGCATCAGGGTTTGCATGATTATCGAATTGCATCGGAATAAATGAATCAGGAATTTGTTTAGCTAGCTCCTCAGCTTTCTTTATTGATCCTGGCATTCTTTCGTGTCCCGGAGTTAGAACTACTTCTGCTCCGTAAGCTTTAAGCAAGTTAATACGTTCTTTTGTCATCGTGTCAGGCATAACAAGGATCGCTTTATAGCCTCTTGCAGCCGCGTTCATTGCAATTCCAATTCCGGTATTCCCACTAGTTGGCTCAATAATCGTTGAATTTGGCTTTAATAAGCCTTGCTTTTCTGCCTCAACGATCATGTTGAAAGCTGCTCGGTCTTTTACACTTCCACTTGGGTTAAAGAATTCAAGCTTTAAATATATCGATGCACCATTTTCTGGGTTTAAACGATTTAACTTAACTAGAGGTGTATTTCCGATAAGCTCTGATACGTTATTTGCAATTTTCATGTTGCCACGTCCTTTTTCTTTTATATAAGGTTGTTATGTGAAAACCTTGTTACGTAGTATTTTTACTAAATCACTTATTTTATAATATAGACAGTTAACAGTATAGCAACTGCTGAACGCATTGTATATGAATCGACCTTTTAAAGCTTGGATATGTGGGATAAAATAAAATTATCTTGAATAACATTGGGGGCTGCTATGAAAAAACATTATTTTATTGCTGTACCTATTGAAGAACATCATCAACAGCTTATTCAAAATTGGATTACAACCTATAAAAATAAATTGCCCTTTCAATCATGGGTCCATCCAAATGATTATCATATTACATTAGCTTTTTTAGGTGATGTAGGGGAAGATGAGAAATTAGAGTTATTAGTCGAAAAAATCAAACAGACTGTTCAATTTGTTCCACAATTTGAATTGTTTTTAAAAGGAATCGACGTTTTTGGTAAGCCTGATTTTCCAAGAATTTTTTGGGCAGGTTTAAAAGAATCAACGAATCTACAGCAGTTCCAAAAACAAGTGTTTGACAGATGTCAAGAAGTGGGGTTTCAACTTGATAAAAAGCCTTTTCGTCCACACATTACGTTAGCTAGAAAATGGAAGTCAGAAGAGCCTTTTAGAAAATGGTCACAACTGGATCATGCTTTTGAAGGAAGTTCATCTCATTTTAAAGTGGAGAAAATTCATCTGTATCAAACAAATCTGAATAAAATTCCAAAGTATGAGGTGGTTGAAACATTTCTTTTGCAAACTTTGGAGAGTGTAAGAGAATGAAATACGTTAAGCTGATTCTTCAAATTACTTGTCTATATGGAATTTATAGTATAGGTGAAGGAATACGGGCACTTATTAAACTTCCCATTCCAGGAAGCTTGATTGGAATGGTTTTATTATTTCTTGCTTTCCATTTTAAATTGATTAAAAGGAATTGGTTTTCTTCCGGGGGATCATTTCTTTTGAAAAATTTGCCGATATTATTTATTCCTGCAACTGTGGGAATTATTGATTATCTTAATATATTTAAAGGATTTGGCATTATTACCTTATTCATTGCATTTAGCAGTACGATGATCGTTATGGTGGCTTCAGCTTATATAAGTGATGTTCTTTTGGCAAAAGGGAAGAAAGTTCATAAAGAAAAGGAGCTATCTTTATGACATTTTTAATAGGGTTATTTTTTATTTTGATAACTTTACTTATTTATAGTCTTATGAGGAGACTCTACACGAAATTTTCGCACCCGATTTTAGTACCAATCTTTACGTCCAGCCTGATTATTGTCATTATTCTTCTTATAGCTAAAATATCTTATAGCTCATATATGATTGGTGGTCAATGGATTGAGCATCTTTTGGGTCCTGCGGTTGTTGCTTTTGCAATTCCACTTTTTGATCACCGGGAGATTTTAAAGCGTAACATATTAAGTATTTTTACTAGTGTTTTCATTGGTGCGCTAATTGGTGTATGTAGTGGTATTATCATGAGTCTGCTAACTAATGTAGACGAAAAACTATTGCGTTCGTTAGCACCTAAATCTGTTACGACCCCAATAGCTATGGACATAAGTGAGATGGTGGGAGGAACGCCGACTCTTGCAGCTGTTTATGTAATGATTGCTGGAATTTCCGGAGCAATGTTTGGACCTTACTTGATGAATTTGTTTAAAATAAAACAACCAATCTCAAGGGGAATAGGCTTTGGGACTGCTTCACATGGGATTGGAACGGCAAGAGCATTAGAGATGGGAACTGTTGAAGGAGCCATAAGCTCAATTTCAATGACGCTAAGTGCAATATTTACTAGCATTCTTTGTCCAATACTTTTATCCTTATTTTTATAAAGAAAATTTAATGAAAGAGGCTACAACACCAGGGGACCATCAGTTTACGACTAGTGGCATACTGCCTTTGTAGTAACTAAGTTTTTAAAACAGCAAAATAGGAGTTGTTCAGCGTTTGGCGCAAATCATTAAGCTTTTTGATTATATATCCCGCTATGAATTAGATGCTTATCGTTACCCAAGTCAATTCATACGGTTAAAGAAACAGCAATGGGAAAAGGTATTTCAGGCCTGGGAGAATAACATGTTCCATACAGTTATGAAGGTAAGTGAAACGCTTGATAACCAGCGTGAAGAAGAAGATGAGAAATCTACTTTTATAAAGAAATTTAAAAAAAGGTTTTCAAAGGTAGAACAAGAGCAACAAATGATTAAACCTTTAGTAAATGATTCGGCTTTAGATGATGATGAATTACAGTTTCAATTTACGACCATTCCAAAGACACATGAGGACTTAAAGCATTTATTTTTAGATTATATTTTTCGTTTTCAAATTCGATGGGCAAGTTCAACAATTCGTGAGAAATCCTCTATTGATCATGCTATTTATCGAGATCAGTTATTGCCTTATTTTGTGAAACGTCTTCCCGATCATTATTTACTACTTTATCGTCCTGTTTTTAAATTGAAAAATGCACCAGTAGAATTGGATATTATCTTAATTGGAACAACGGAAATTTATTGTTTAACAGTTGTAGAACAATTACCTGAAACTGTTTTTATCGGGTCAAAGGAGAAATTTTGGACAGCACGAAGAGGGGAAGCTGAACGCAAGTTATTAAATCCTGTACTTAGTTTAAATCGAACGGGTACGGTTGTACAAAAATTAATTCGTTCACAAGATATTGATATTTCAGTTAAAAAATTAATTATAAGTCGCAACGGTTATGTTGACTATCCCTTTGCTCCACATGATATTACGATTTTAGATAAGAGAAATTATGAAGAATGGTTTCAAAGGCTAAGAACCTCATCAGCGCCTTTAAAGCACACTCAGTTAAAAGCAGCACAAGTTCTCTTATCCCACTGTTTAACCAACTCATTTAACCGAAGCGAATGGAATGAAACAACATAAAAGTAACTAATACCCAATTTTAAATGTATATAAAATGAAGGACAAGAGGATATTTTGTCCTTTATTTTATTTCCAAAAAAGCGCATGATTTAAAATGAAAACCTAATAAATGGGACATGAACACAAAACTGACAAATACATAAACTATGAACAAGATGGAGCTTCAATATGAGTGTATTATTTTTGATTATTCACCGGGAATCTGGTTATGGTAGAGGAAGTAAAATATGGAAAAAAGTTAAGAAAGAACTTGAAAAAAGAAAAGTATCTTTTCGTTCTTTCTATACAGAATATCCTGGACATGCGGAGGCTCTTGCCAGACAAATTGCCACAATCCAAGACTACCGTCTAAAAACTGTTATTGGGATAGGTGGAGAAGGCACAATTAACGAAATTGTAAACGGTTTAAGTTCATTTGATAAAATACAGATGGGCTTTATTTATACAGGAAGTAGAAATAAATCATTGACCAATTTCTCTTTATCCTCTGATCCCAAAAAAGCTATAAAACATTTATTTCAACGCTGGAACGCACCTTTAAAAGGATATTATTTAGGGGAATATCGTGTTGAAGGAAAGAGTGGGAAGAATTATTTCTTCAATCGTGTAGGTATAGGTCTAGACGCCAGCATACTGAGTCAAGAAAAAATGGTGGTAAAGATAAAGTCAGATTTGCCCATTTTAGGGCATGTCAGGTTTATTGTCGGGCTATTAAAGGTATTATGGAATTATGAATTATTTTCAATATCTCTTGAAATAGATCAAGAGCAACCCTTGGAGTTTGATTCAGTATGGTTCATCATCGTTTCTAATCGTTCTACTACTAGAGATGGAAATTTACATGTTTTAATCATAAAAGAAGCTAAAAGGCTTAAATTACTACCTTTATTATTATTGACTAAGGTAAGAAACAAAACAAAAAATGAGTTTATTGAGGAACTCTCTTGCAAGGAGATCACAGTTAAGACTGATTCTATTCGACTTGTTCATGCTGATGGAGATGTAATAGGAGAAAGCCCGGTGATCATCAAGATTAGCGAATCACATAAGGCATGTATCTTATAGATGTTATAGTGTTAACTTTGAGAATTCTACCATTAGTTAAAAATTTTTCTAAATTAACAACAAAAACTCTCATATGGGGGTGCTCATCATGCTGAGTATTAATAGGAGATTCCAAGCCTTTTTAGATAAAATGAATGAAATTGCAGTTATTATGCCTAAGGAATTTGATAGCGAAAATAAAACTTTTTTTATAAAGATTGATCAAAATCACGAGGCTCTATCAATAGTAGAAAAAATTGATATTGGAAAACAAATAAAATATGTCTGTAGTTTATCGAACCCACTATCATTTGGGAAAACCTATATCATTAGTGATGAAGATGGTTTAGAAACAGATTTACAAATAGGAGCTGTCATTCGGTCGGATGAATTCGATAAGAAATTTTATTATGATGGCAATGACTTAGGGGCAAATTATACTAAGGAAAAAACGGAGTGGAAAGTCTGGGCTCCTACAGCAACCATTGTAAAACTTCGAATTTATCAAAGCGATGGAACACAAGTTGATAATTTCCATATGATTCGATGTGAAAAAGGTACATGGTCGATTACACTTGATGGTGATTTTGAAGGATATTATTATACGTTTCTAGCTTGTATAAATCTTGTGTGGAATGAGGCAGTTGATCCATACGCAAGAGCGGTCTCAATTAATGGAGAATACGGTATTATTATTGATCAAAGCTTAACAAATGTACCAATTATTATTCCGCCTGCTCTTAACCAGAAAACGGATACCATCATCTATGAGGTTCATGTTCGAGATTTTTCTATTCATGAAAATAGCGGGATGAAAAATAAAGGGCAATATGACGCGTGGACGGAGTTAAATACAAAAAATAGTCAAGGCGATTCTACAGGCATATCCTATTTGAAAGAATTAGGTGTTACACACATTGAATTGTTGCCTGTAAATGATTTTGAGGAAGTTGATGAACAAAAACCATTCGAAGCATATAACTGGGGCTATAACCCTCTTCATTACTTCGCTCCAGAAGGGAGTTATTCTGCAGCACCTGAAAACCCATATAAGCGAATAATAGAACTCAAAACACTTATCCAATCTCTCCACAAACAAAATTTAAGAGTTATTATTGATGTAGTTTTTAATCATGTTTATTCCAAAGAAAATTCTTCATTTGAAAAGTTATTACCGGGTTACTATTTCAGGCATGATGAAAATGGAATGCCTTCTAATGGAACAGGTGTAGGAAATGATCTTGCCTCGGAACGTTTGATGGTCAAAAAGTTTATTGCAGATTGTGTAAAGTATTGGATGAATGAGTTTGATATAGATGGATTCCGCTTTGATTTAATGGGCATTCTTGATGTTAAGACAATGAATGAGGTTCAGAAGGAAGTTCTAGAGATAAAAGAAGATGCTATTTTATTAGGAGAAGGATGGGATTTGCTTACTCCATTACCTTATGTAGAAAAAGCAATCATTCCAAATGCCCATAAGCTGCCAACGATAAGCTTTTTTAATGACCAGTTTAGGGATGTGATTAAAGGGAGTACATTCAGTGTTCATGATCGCGGGTTTGTATATGAAAACCTTGATACTCTCGAGCAGATGAAAGCACTTATAACTGGGTCACCTACTATGTTTCATGAACCTCATCAATCAATTAATTATGTTGAGTCACATGATAATCATACGATGTGGGATCGCTTTTTAACTTTTGCAGATGCTGAAAGTGAAGAAATAAGAAAGGCAAGACATCGGTTAGCAACAAGCATTGTTCTATTATCTCAAGGCATCCCCTTTCTACATGGTGGTCAAGAATTTTTCCGAACAAAAAACGGTGTAGAAAATAGTTATAACTCTCCTGACGAAATCAACCATCTAAATTGGGATGAAAGATCACAACAAAAAGAAAATGTTGAGTATATTAAAGGGTTGATCAAGCTTAGAAAGCTCCATGGAGGGTTTCGATTATCATCTCAAGAATTGATAAACAAACATGTCTATTTTAATGATGATCCTCACCTTCTTTCTTATGAAATGGAGAATGTAGGAGCCTATGGTCCATGGGAAAGAATAGTTGTGATCCACCATCCTCAATGTAATAAATCGTATCAATTTAAACTACCTGGAAATAAGGGATGGAAACAGATTGTTAGTCCTTCTAGTATCCTACTCGATCAACCTATAGATGTAGATAATAAAATAGAGATAAGAGAAATTGGAACATATGTTTTTTGTAAAAACTAGGATTTTTAGTTTTGCTTGACTAGTCTTAGTCTAAGAGGCTAAAATTTAATAGGATGGCTATAGTGCAAAGAGTCTATAATCACTAATAGCTATCCTTTTTATATTAGCGATTATTTTATACTATTGTAAGAACCTAAAGAAAAATAACTTTTTCATAAATTTTTATACGAAATGTTGGGTTGAAATTGAAGGTGAACTGGTTGGAACAAGTATTAGGTAGCGAGTGGAAAATTACACCTGCTGGAGGAGCAACAGGAGATGCATATTTTGCAACAAAAGAAGGGCAGGAGCTTTTTTTAAAGCGAAACAGTTCTCCATTTTTAGCCGTACTCTCTGCAGAAGGCATCGTTCCAAAGTTAGTGTGGACAAAGCGGATGGAAAACGGTGATGTGATTACAGCACAACACCGCCTAATTGGCCGCGAGTTAAAGCCGAAGGACATGAATGGGCAAAATGTTGCTGAATTGCTGCATAAAATTCATCGTTCAAAAGAGCTTTTAGATATGCTGAGAAGATTAGGAAAGCAACCGCTCACTCCAAACTCCATAATTGAAGATATTTGGCAAGCAGTTGCTTTTGAAGGATTCGATATTCCTGAAATTACTGAAGCTATAGAGCTCTTAGTCAAACAATTGCCAAATGTTCAATGTCATGACCAAGTTGTCTGCCATTGTGATGTGAACCATAATAACTGGCTTCTATCTGAGGATAATCAATTATATTTAGTTGATTGGGATGGAGCTATGATTGCTGATCCTGCTATTGATATAGGCATTTTACTTTACTGGTATATCGATGAAGCTGATTGGACAGAATGGCTTTTATCATACGGTTTGGAGCTGGACGAGCATTTAACAACTAGAATTTATTGGTATGTGCTATTGCAAGCTTTAACCTCTTTTTTATGGTACCATGCAAAAGAAAACGAAAAAGAAAAGCAAAACTGGGTTGAGCACATAAGTGTCATACTTGATAAAATAAAAAAACGTTAAGAATAAGTATCAATATCATTAATCCATTGTGATAATTGATTTTGATGTGATTCTATATGTTGATCTAATGATGCTGAATATTTGCCCGTTTGGCTATAGTTATATATATCTTCAAGCAGTTCCTTTGCATGTTGATTCGTATTTGAATGAACCATAAGAGATTTTATGACTCTTTCCAGCTGTTCACACTCTGCTACAGTTCCACAGCATTCACTTTGATGATCTGATAAAATATCTTTTAATAAGTTTACCTGATCTTGGTATTGAATTGGCAAAATTAACACTCCTTTTAAATAAGCCATATACCTTTAATTTGTGTTTATTAAGTAAAATTATACAAGTAAGTCTTATTATAAGAAAATCAATTTTTTCACTTAGGTACTGACTTGATAAAGGTCAGTCTTTTTATTGAAATGAAAGAAGTGTAAGTTACACAATTCCTAAAATAGGTGTATTTAGATAAGCCTTGCGAACAAGCTTTTTTCATGTTATGTTTTAGAACGATATAATAACGATAGAGGTGTCTTCATGCGTTTACGTAATAAACCTTGGGCTGGTGAATTTATCGCTGAGCATTCTGACTATGCTATTTCAAACCCTGAAAATTATAAAGGGAAATGGCATGAAGTGTTCGGTAATCAAAACCCAATTCATATAGAAGTAGGAACAGGGAAAGGGCAATTTCTAGCAGGAATGTCTCAACAAAACCCTAACATTAATTATATTGGCATAGAGCTATTTGATAGTGTTATTGTGGCTGCAATTCAAAAAGCAGTTGATAAGCAACTTTCAAATTTTAAGTTGCTTAACGTGAATGCAAAAAATTTAACAGAGTATTTTGATCAAGGAGAAATAGATCGTGTCTACCTGAATTTTTCTGATCCATGGCCAAAAGTACGTCATGCAAAGCGACGTCTTACTTATAAGAGTTTTTTACAAATGTATGAGAGCGTGCTTGTAAAAGGTGGAGAAATCCATTTCAAAACAGACAACCAGGGATTATTTGAGTATTCTCTTATTAGTTTTTCAGAATATGGACTTCGCTTAAAATATATTAGTCTTGATCTTCATAAAAGTGATTTTGAAGGAAATGTTATGACCGAATATGAAGAGAAATTTTCTGAAAAAGGTCAACGTATTTATCGTGTAGAAGCTAAGTATATGAATGAATAAGTTGTGTTTTGAGGAAATGGTGATAATGGCCATTTCCTTTTTTGCGTTTTATGCTATTGATTAGAGGATCTCACATCTTTTTCCTAACGATTATCTCTATGGTAAAATAATAGATGGGGAGGGGATGTTAATGGAAACATTTCAAATTGGTCAAACGAAGATGACATGGTTAAAGGGTGGAGTAACTTTTCTTGATGGTGGGGCAATGTTTGGGGTAGTTCCAAAGCCGTTATGGTCTAAAAAATATCCTGTTAATGAAAAAAATCAAATTGAACTTCGAACAGATCCAATCTTGATTCAAAAAGATGGGTTACATATTTTAATTGAATCTGGAATAGGTGCAGGAAAGTTTAGTGAAAAGCAGCTTCGGAATTATGGTATTCAAGAAGAATCTTCTGTTGAAGAGAGCCTAGAACAATTGGGCCTAACAACAAATGATATAGACTATGTATTAATGACTCATATGCATTTTGATCATGCTTGCGGTCTCACGAAATGGGAAAATGGGCAATTAACATCGGTATTTCCTAAAGCGAAGATTATTACTTCAACTACTGAGTGGGAAGAAATGAGAAATCCAAATATACGATCAAAAAATACTTATTGGCAAGAAAATTGGGAGCCAATTCAAGAACAGGTTGAAACGTTTCAATCATCTTTATTAATTGAAGAAGGAATTACTATGTACCACACTGGTGGACATAGTGATGGTCATAGTATTATTGTTATTCAAGACGGGGGAGAAACAATCGTTCATATGGCTGACTTAATGCCAACACATGCTCATAAAAACCCTCTTTGGGTTCTTGCATATGATGACTACCCTATGACTTCAATAGAAAAGAAACAAACATGGTTGGATTTTGCTGGAAATAAAAATGCCTGGTTTACCTTTTATCATGATGCATTTTACCGGAGCATAAAGTGGAATGAACAGGGTGAAATAATCGGTAAACTAGATCGAGTTAGAACAAGTTAAGAGGATAAGGGCATTTCAAATGAAATGCCCGACTTTAAGCGATACTGCTTAGTTAATTTTTTCAACATGAACAATTGTTCCGCTGTTTGTGTCAACAAAAGCCTCATACTGCTCTAATTGATCCTGTACAGTTCGAGACACACCTGCTTTATAAACTTCATAAGACAAATGGTCAGTTGAGAAGTTTTCTGGAACTGTATAAATCCAAGACCCATCAATGGATCCTTTTTCCTTAAAGGCTTTTTTCACGATTTCAAGTGCTTTTTCAGATGAAATTTTGCTTGATTTTAATTGGTCTTTTACTAAATACGTCCCGGCAATACCTAAGCCTAAGCCAAGTAAAAAATATTTGCTTTTCACGTTTCATACACCCCTTTTTTATATGTCTTTAACACTGTGTTTGGGTATCTAAAGTTTCGACTCTATCATTAGTATACAGAAACCTTTAAGGCATGTTAAGAACGATTAGATAAGGTAATAGTATGTTTTAGGTATGACGGGCTATTGATCAAAGAAGTCATTACATAATAATCAAGGCTAATATAAGGAATTGTGTTATATAAAAAAGATCTAGAGTACATAAAAAAAATTTAAAAAAGATGAAAAGAGGGAAAACATGAATCAAGAAACATTAGAGTTGTTTAAAACATTAACAGAGCTGCCAGGTGCACCAGGGAATGAGCATCAAGTACGTGCATTTATGAAAAGTCAATTAGAGCCAATATCAGATGAAATTGTTCAGGATAAATTAGGTGGAATCTTTGGGGTTCGAAAAGGCGAGGAAAACGATCCAACGATTATGGTAGCTGGACATATGGATGAAGTAGGATTTATGGTTACTGCTATAACAGATAATGGGATGCTGCGTTTTCAGCCGTTAGGTGGATGGTGGAGTCAGGTACTTCTTGCGCAAAGAGTACAGATTATTACAGACAATGGACCTGTTATTGGGGTTATAGGCTCGATACCACCTCATTTGTTGAGTGAAAGTCAGCGCGCAAAACCAATGGACATGAAGAACATGCTTATTGACATTGGGGCAGATAATCGTGATGATGCAAAGAAAATTGGAATCAAACCAGGACAACAAATTGTCCCTATTTGTCCATTTACACCTATGGCAAACCCTAAGAAAATTTTAGCCAAAGCTTGGGATAATCGCTATGGATGTGGACTTGCAATTGAATTATTAAAAGAGTTAAAAGATGATAAGCTGCCAAATACATTATATTCAGGTGCCACAGTACAGGAAGAGGTTGGATTAAGAGGTGCGCAAACAGCCGCAAATATGATTAAACCAGATTTGTTTTTCGCATTAGATGCTGGTCCGGCAAATGATATGAGTGGAGATAAAAAAGAGTTTGGTCATATTGGCAAGGGAGCAGTTCTACGAATTTACGACAGATCGATGGTTACACATCGTGGGATGAGGGAGTTTGTTCTCGATACAGCAGAAACAAATAAGATTCCTTATCAATATTTTGTTTCACAGGGAGGAACAGATGCAGGTCGAGTACATGTATCAAATCAAGGTGTTCCTTCGACTGTAATTGGAGTAAGCTCCCGCTATATCCATACTTCTGGATCTATTCTTCATGTTGATGATTATGCAGCAGCAAAAGAGCTTCTCAAACGGTTAGTTAAACAATGTGATGCAACAACGGTTACAACAATAAAAGAGAATTCCTAAGAGAATAAGGGAGAGGCATACCGTGAGAATAGCAATTGGAACAAAAAATCCGACAAAAGTAAATGCAGTAAAAGATGCCTTTGCTAAACATGTAGATGCAGAATTTATATCAACAAATGTTACATCAAATGTTTCTGCACAGCCTATAACTGATCACGAAACGTTAACAGGTGCTATGAACCGAGCGAAAAATGCTCTCGAGGCTGAAGGTTCAGACTCAGATCTTGGGGTAGGTTTAGAAGGTGGCCTGGTAAAAACAGATTTTGGTTATTTTTTATGTAATTGGGGAGCACTTGCTGCACCTAAGTCACAACCAATTATTGCAGGTGGGGCTAGAATAATGATTCCTGATGAAATAGGTGATCTTGTTTTTAGTGGACGTGAATTAGGGGATGTAATGGACGATTATGTAAAGAAAAACAATGTTCGCCAAAATGAAGGGGCAATTGGAGTCTTTACAAATGGACTTGTAGATCGCACAAAAATGTTCCAAGAACTTTCAAGTCTTCTTATCGGTCAATATTTATATCAACAGAAACATAAATAAGAAGTAAGAAAACCCTTCAGTTATCTCTTTACTGAAGGGTTTAGAATTTAAATAGGGTCAGAACGTTGAGGAAGCCAGTTGGCTAAGAAAGGTGGTAAATCTTTATCATTTGCCCGAGTGGTATGGCCTCCATTTTCTAATTTAAAGGTTTTATCTTTACTTGAAACAAAGTCAATGACACGGATATTTTGCTCTTTTAATACAAGTCTGTCAAAATCAGTTGATATAACAAGCAGATTAGCAGTAATATTAGCTAAGTTTGCCTCTTTGCCATGAATCATTAATCCGCCATTAATCAATTTGTTTTCTTTTCCTAATTCCTGCATTAACTCCCTCATAGCTGCACCTGTAAATGGGATATGTCCATCTGTCCATTTTTTTAGCCTCTTCCACTTTTTTACATATTCATCATCATATGCTTTATTCAGTAATGATAAGTAAGGACTAAAATAGATGGGGTTTGTCACCATTCTCATGGCTGCTTTCATAGAATTTCCGGAAATAAGACCGGTTGTATCAAGCAGCTCACTCACATCAAGTTTACCTTCTTTACTTGCATTAGCTAGTTCCTCAAAAAAAGGAACTGTTTCAAAATCGATTGGCGATACATTTAAAATCAAGTTGCGAATTGGTTCGTCGGCAATTGTGGCATACATGGTTGCAAGAGTACCACCTAAGCAATAGCCAATGATTGTAACTTCTTCAGCACCTGAATGTCTTAATGCTCGTCGAACACCTTTTTGAATATAATCAACAACATAGTCACTCGCAGTAATGTCTTTGTCTTCATATCCTGGGATACCAAAATCTAATAAATACACTTCAAAACCTTTTCGTGTGAAATTTTCAATGGCACTGTTACCAGGTGCCATGTCTAAAATAAACGGCTGATTAACTAATGAATAAACAAGAAATAAAGGTACCTTATATTTTTTTTCAGCAGGCGCATAGTACCATAATGTTGCTTTATTCTTTTTCCAAACAGTTTCTCTAGGTGTAGCCCCAACTTTAGGCTCAGGACTACTCCATACCCCAAAGAAAGTTTTCCATCTTTTTATTTCCTGATCAAGATCATAAGTCGGAGTGGATGGTTGTTTTTTATCCATTTTTTTTCTTTCTCTTTCTTTTTTCTTTAAGAAGCTGTAGTAGTTTCTGATTTACTTCTTGAAAATCAACTTGACCAGGTGGTTTCATTAGTTCTTTATGAAGTTCATCTTTCAGTGAATGAGAAGAGGATAAACACATTTTTTTCTTCTTTAATAGTTCTTTACTGCATTTAATCACACGTTTCTTAAGTTTATCTTCTAGTTCCTCTAACGGTTTAACAATTTCTTCTTTAATATGGCTAGTAGGATTTTTTATTAAATCCGCCAGTTCATTTCTGAGCTTTTCATCTAGTCCTTCAAAGCGATGTTCTGTTAGGTTTTTCAAAAGTGTCTTTTTTATATCTTTTAACATATCTAACACCTCGTGTATTTCATCTTCCAAATCATCGAGTTTATCTTCCGACTGAACAATTAACTTACCTAAACGACCTACATCTTTCTTAGTAGGGAAGTTTAATTGTGCGGATAATTGCTCTACATATTCATGAACAGCTTCCATTAAATGTGCTAAAACTTTACCGGCTGAATTGGCTGCAACTGCTACTTCTTTATGATCTAATTTATCTTGAATATATTTATTGAGTTTATGTTCCAGAGTAAAACCAAGTTGTTTTAGCAAAGGAAATAATTCAGGTGTTTCGTTCTTACTCATGTTATAGCTCCTCCTATCTAAGTAAAATCAAAAAATTTATTACTATAGTATAGGAGCGCATTCTATTATTTGTGCAAAAATTAATGAACGAGCCTTTGCCTGTTTTTAAAATAGTTAATTAATCTAGTCCAAGTTTCTAGCAACTAGTGTAATAACCGTTACAAACCTATGTTAGTGTGAATAAACTAAGTTTGTTCATTCTAATTAGGGAGGGGATTTTAAGATGGAAGAAAACCAATTTAAGAGTTTATTGGACGAAAATAATCAATATAGTAAAGTTAGAAATATTTACGATCAATTAATCTTATCAAGCCAATTTCATGATATGGATGTTGAAACATTAGATGCTTTTTTAACACATTTTGAACTAAAAGATGGAATTACTTTTGAAGAATTTATAGGTTTATATAAAATATTTGATGCTATATATGAAAAAGATAAATTTCCAATTATTTTTTAAGCTATTTTATGGTGTTTATAAAGGGGGGAGATTAAATTGAGAAAAAAGCTTATTACGACGAGCTCAAAAGGACTAATGACAGATTCCTTTCCCTATCAGCTGTATCAAAAGGCAAAAAAATATGGGACATGGAATCCTAATGAAATTGACTTTTCACAGGATAAAGAAGATTGGAAGAATCTAAGTGAAAAGCATCGAGAATGGATTGTAAGACTTCTTGCACAGTTTCAAGGTGGAGAAGAAGCTGTTACACATGATTTATTACCACTATTAAAAGTAGTTGCTGAGGAAGGTAGATTAGAGGAGGAAATGTTTTTAACAACATTCCTTTTTGATGAAGCGAAACATACAGAATTCTTCCGGAAGGTTTTGGATGAGCTTGGGGAAAAGGGGGATTTAACACATTTCCATTCAAAAACCTATCGTAAATTCTTTTATGAGATACTTCCAGAAACTATGGAGAAGCTCTGGAAAGACAGGTCACCTGAGAGTTTAGCAGATGCTGCCACTGTGTATAACATGTTTTCTGAGGGAGTCCTAGCAGAAACAGGTTATAAAGTGTTTGCAGATGGTCTGAATAAAATGCGGAAAATGCCCGGGTTATTAAAAGGAATTGAGCATTTAAAAATAGATGAATCAAGGCATATTGCTTATGGAACGTTTTTATTACAAAGGTTAATTAATGAACACCCTCATTTACTAGACAGAGTATTAAAAAAGCTTGAACAATTAGCACCACTTTCTTTAGCTCTAAATGCTGAAGGAATGATAATGGGTGAAGGTGAGCATGACAAAAAAAGCAACTCAGAGCTTATGGAATTTACAAAAAAACAACTTAAAGCTAGAGTAGAAATTCTTTCAAGAGCAAAAAGTCAGCAAATAGATACGATGAAACCTAAATGAAAAGACTAGGGCAGTGTACCCTAGTCTTTTAACTTATGCTTCAACTACATACGATAGGACATCAAGTGCTTGTTGAATGTTTTCAACAGTTACATTTGCTTTATTAGACAACTCTTTTAATGGATGATGAAGCTGTTCAGGTCTTATTAAAATAAGAGGTTTGTTTAATGTAATAGCTGTACTTGCGTCCATTGCGGTATTCCACTGCTTGTATTTTTCTCCAAATAGTGCGATAACAAGGTCAGCTTTATTCATTAACAAAGATGTTCGCAAATTATTAATACTTGATGCAGCTTCATCTTTGTAAACAGGTCCAGGTTGTTCTCCAATAATTTTTTCACCAATATCATCGGATAAATCATGTCGTTCCATTGGTCCTACAAATTTAAAAGGTAAATTACGTTTTGCTGTTTCCTTTTTTAATTGCTCGCGCCAATCTGTATGTATTTCTCCTGCCAAGTAGACAATAAATTCCATCATATCCCTCCAAATAGAGTTTACACCTATTTTACCATATTTTATCCAAAACCAAAGATTTCAGCTTATTCACTTTGTCTTGCTAATATAAAAAAGAAGAGGTTATGATGTAAGAGACTCTATGTAAAAGCAAATTTTAAGGTCTAAATAAATAGCTGCTAATTTCTGTAGGATTCATAAAAAGGGGGATTTATATGAGGAAATATAGCTGTTTCATGCTGGTCATAATTTTATTCCTACTTTCAGGTTGCACCCAATCTGAAGAGAGTCTTAGGAATGATTCTATTGATCACACAAAACAGGCATTTGATAATGAGGAGTTGGAAGTTAATGAAGAAACAGAACAATTTTCATTTTACTTGCCAAATGATTTTAAGATAAAAGAAAAAAATGATTATAATGTATTACTTGAAAATGGAGATAAAAGTTATATCCTTTTTGTTAATTTGAAAGAGCCAAAAAGTAGTAAAGTTTCCTATGAAACTCTAACAGAGCAGTATCAGGATCCATTTATTTCAAAAACGTATGAACAAAAGGATCGCTTTGGTTACTTATTTGTCGTTAAAATTGAAGAAAATAAATATGAAGTAACAGTTGGCGTAGGAGGCACAAAGGTAACTACTGAAGCTAAGGGGAACGATGTAGTAGAAGACGCTGAAGCTATGATGATGATTGCTAATTCTGTTCAATAAATAGGTTTTCTATTACGTGCAAGATGGGAAAGTGGAAACATATACAACAATCATATACACTAGAACTACGCTTTTTGTTTAAGATAATATGCTATCTACAAAAGGTGTGAGGAATTCTCAAATGCCGACTAAGTTAAGATGAACAACTTATGATAACAAACCATTTTTTAGGAGGATTATAATGCAAAAATTAATATCAGTAGATGAATATAAACAAATTATAGAACATGAAAAGGTCATTTTCATGTTCTCAGCAGACTGGTGTCCCGACTGCTGTGTGATTGAGCCAGTTCTTCCAGAGCTAGAAGAAGAAAACAGTACATTTACATTTTATTATGTAGATCGAGATCAATTTATTGACCTTTGTGTTGAACTGGACATATTTGGTATTCCGAGCTTTGTTGCCTTTCATAAAGGAAAAGAAGTTGGCCGTTATGTAAATAAAGAAAGAAAATCTAAAGAACAAATTCAAGAATTTATCAATACAATAACTGTTTAACATGTATTTGGTTTA
Source organism: Bacillus sp. AFS040349 (assembly GCF_002577655.1). NCBI lineage: Bacteria > Bacillati > Bacillota > Bacilli > Caryophanales > Bacillaceae > Bacillus > Bacillus sp. AFS040349. The sequence continues at coordinate 101,369 of NZ_NUMC01000007.1, forward strand.
TTTGTGGAACTTCTTATAAGGGAAGGAGGAAGAAATATGAAAATGACATCAAGAAAATTAATTGAAACCCTAAAGGGAAAACTTTCAAATCCACAATGGCAATTTGATTTTGATCGTGAGAAAGATACGTTAAGAGTGGAGGATTCTCTTAGCAAAAAAGGTGTAACCTTATCTCTTCCAGGTATAATTGCAAAATATGAAACCTCGAAGCAGAAAGCGATAGATGAGGTTGTTTATTATGTTAAGGAAGCATTAACAGTGATGAACGAACAGCAGGATTTGTCTGGAAAGGAAAAAAATATATTTCCAGTCATTCGATCCACGTCTTTTCCAACAGAGAGCAATGAAGGTATAGCTTTATGTTATAGTGAACATACAGCTGAAACACGTATTTACTATGCGCTTGATCTTGGAAGTACATACCGCTTAATAGATGAAAAGATGATGAAAAGAGAAAATTGGACGAAAGATCAGATTAAAGAAGTAGCTGCTTTTAACTTAAGATCTTTAAAGATGAGCGTAAAAGAAGATATAGTTGCTGGTAATGTTTTTTATTTTCTAAATGCAAATGATGGTTATGATGCAAGTAGAACTCTGAATGAAAGTTTATTACAATCTTTTGCAGAGAAAATAGAAGGGAAAATGGCTGTAGCTGTTCCACATCAAGATGTGCTAATTATAGTAGATGTTCGGAACGATACCGGCTATGATATTTTAGCACAATTAACGATGAGCTTTTTTGCAAGTGGCACAGTTCCTATTACTGCCCTATCCTTTTTATATGAAAACAATGAGCTTGAACCTATTTTTATACTAGGTAAAAATAAACCTCATAAATAAGGGAGCATTCTTAAAGCAATCGGTAGTTTTACGGTTGCTTTAAGTTTTGTAGCCAAAAAAATCATTTCCTTTTTTTACCCCTTTAAAGTAAAAATTTATTTCGAACATATATATTAGCTATATTGTCAAAGAAAAAGAGGCAGCCGTGATATAAGATTATTATATTCGGTCTACCTCTTTTCTTTTGTGTTTGTATTTGAAGCAGATGCCAAATGAAAATCACCGTCCAATATAAACTAATAACTTTTCAAAAGAGACTATACTTTTATCTACAAAAATAGACATTTATTGATACAATAGAATATATGTTTTTACAAGCAAGCTTATCAGATTTGTAAATACAAATATTCATAATCTCTCACCTAGTTAGGGTGAAAGTAAATGTATGTGATTATTTTTGCTGAATATATTGAAAGAGTGATTAAAAATGAGTTGGATGAAAAAACTATTTTCTTATTTTTTAGGAGATGACGAAAAAGTAAGTGAAAACAGTGAGACGAGAGAACATGAGCAAGAAGCTCAAAGAAACATAGGGAGTGTTTCAAAGAGTGAGAATGAAACACAAAATCATCATAAGGCAGAAGCAAGAGTTTCTTATCAATATCCTAAAGGGAATTTCCGTTTTCCAATGATACCTGATGAAAAACAAACATCAAGAGATATGCGGCCAAGGCGTTCAAGTCATGAAAAACTTCAAACAAAGAGCGAAGTAAGACCTGTCTTGCCGAATCATAAATCTGTGAAGAAAAGATCCATCGAGGAAAATGTAGAGGAAAAACCAATAAAAAAGAAACAACCATTTTACCCTACTTCCATCCCATCTCCGATTTATGGTTTTCAATCAAAAGAAGAGAGGATGCAAAGTAGAGAAACACAGCATACGAAACAAAAACAACCACAAAGTTTAGCGGATAGCAGTTACATGGAGGAATCTGTTACTTACAAGATGGAAACAGAGGTTCCAATACAGTCTAATTATGAAATGGCAGATACTCCTGCTGCTTTAAAAATACAGGAAGAAAATGACCAGCAAGCAACAACTATTGAACAATATGACCGTTCTGACGAATTTCAACAAGAAGAGGAGACTACAGTTACATACTCTCTTGAAGATCATGAGATCGAAGAAATGGTATATGAAACAAATGCTGATACGGTGATTGATGATAAGGAAGATGATGATCTTGTAGATGAAGCACTTTCCATTGTTAAAACTGAGTTTAATAAGAAACAACCACCTGTTGAATTTGATCAAGCTCTAGAAATTGAACAAATTGAACAAGAAAGTGTTGAAATGAAACCATCATATAATGATCAATATGAAGAAGAAGAACAAACTGAATTTTATCTAAATGAAGATCAAAGCGAGACATTTTTTAAGGAAACAAAGGTTTCAGGATTTGAAAATGAGTCATTTGAAGAATCAATAAAAGAACAAGAAGAACCAATCTTACACCAACCAGAAACGCCTAAACAAGAAAGCAATAATCGAAAAACATTACCATTTAACGTCATGATGCTTGGAAGAGATAAGCAAAAAATTCGTGAAAAAACAGTGCAAGTTCAAGAACAAACACAAGAACAAACACAAGAACAAACACAAGAACAAACACAAGAACAAGCACAGGTAGGGAGTTATCAATTTCCATCGCTTGGATTTTTAAATATACCAGAAAAAGAATTAACAGAAGACCATACATGGCTTGAGTCACAAAAAGACCTTCTAAACCTTACATTAAAGAATTTTAATGTGAGAGCAAGTGTAGTAAATGTAACCCAAGGGCCTTCTGTAACAAGATTTGAAGTTCATCCCGAACCGGGAGTGAAAGTTAACAAAATTACAAACTTAAGTGATGATATTAAATTAAGTTTAGCTGCTAAGGATATTAGGATTGAGGCTCCAATTCCAGGGAAAAATACGATTGGAATTGAGGTGCCGAATAAGGTAGGTAAAATGGTTTATTTACGCGAGATTTTAAGAAGTTCAGAATTTCGTAATAATCCTTCCCCTATGACCGCAGTACTAGGTTTAGATATTGCTGGTCAGCCAGCAGTTACTGATTTGAAAAAAATGCCTCATGGTCTTATAGCTGGAGCAACAGGATCAGGTAAAAGTGTTTGTATAAACACAATTTTGGTGAGTTTATTATATAAAGCCTCACCACATGAAGTGAAATTAATGTTAATTGATCCAAAAATGGTTGAATTAGCACCTTATAATGATATTCCACACCTTGTCAGTCCTGTAATAACGGATGTGAAGGCTGCAACTGCTGCATTGAAATGGGCTGTTGAGGAGATGGAAAGACGTTACGAATTATTTGCTCACTCCGGCACAAGAGAGATTACGAGATATAATCAGCTTGTTAAGGAACATAATCAGGGAGAACATCTCCCATATCTTGTTATTGTTATTGATGAGCTTGCTGACTTAATGATGGTTGCTCCTAATGATGTAGAGGAAGCCATTTGCCGTATTGCACAAAAAGCTAGGGCGTGTGGAATTCACTTAATCGTTGCGACCCAACGCCCATCTGTTGATGTAATCACTGGTTTGATCAAAGCTAATATTCCAACTAGGATAGCCTTTTCTGTTTCATCTCAAGTTGATTCAAGAACAATTATTGACGTGAGCGGTGCAGAAAAACTTCTTGGTAAGGGTGATATGCTCTTTTTGGAAAATGGGTCATCAAAAGCAGTTCGTCTTCAAGGTACTTTTGTATCAGATGAAGAGATTGAAAGAGTCGTAAAGCATGTGAAGCTTCAATCAAAACCGGAATATTTGTTTCATCAAGAGGAATTGGTGAAAAAAGCAACCATTCAATCTGAGGAAGATGAATTATTTGTAGAAGCATGTGAATTTGTTGTTAATCAAGGTGGAGCTTCGACATCAAGCTTACAAAGAAGATTTAGAATTGGCTATAATCGAGCAGCACGCCTAATTGACATGATGGAAGACCAAGGAATTATCTCTGAAAATCGTGGCAGCAAACCTAGAGATGTTTTAATTTCGGAAGAAGAGCTTGATTCTATTCATGAAAGTAATGTGTAATAAGATAAATAAAGGTAACCAGTCTTAATTGGTTACCTTTAAAACATCATTCAAGATATGCTATTATACGTTTATCAAAGTAGGTTATGTTAAAGGTGTTTCAGTGAAGGAAAAAAGTAATTTTACATAACTTGAAGTAGGGTTGTAGTATGGATAATATTGTTTATCTTCATAATCTTCGTGAGGAAAAAGAAAACCAATTAGTCAGCTTTGTTTCTCAACATACATCTGCTGCGCATACGTATGTAGAACGTCAAGTTAATATTAGAGAAAAAGTAAAGGCAAAGCATATCTTTTCTGAACAAATTTCTTTAGAAAAAGGTGTTGTTTTTTCTTCTTTACAAGAAAAGCTTTTTAATGATTGGTTTACTTACGATTATGTAACAATTAGTGGCATGACTATTTATCAAAGCTATATTAAAAACGAAAATGGACAAAAGCACCCACTAGATTCTGTTGTCCATGCCCTTTTTATGGCGAGTGTACTTGAACCGTTTAAAGTAATAAAAACGGTTGGGGAGAATATACATGCTAAGAAATTACTTACTGGTGAAGAGTGTGTGATTAAAACGGATAGAAAGGTTGAAGAGGTCGAGCCTTCAAGCATTTTGTTTCTTAGATCAATACCTTTACTAGATGGACAATTATGTGTAAGCGATATGTTTATTCAACAGGATCATACCTTAATTGATTTGTTATTAACGGAATTTAAAAAAAGTAACGAAAGCTGGCGTACATTTTTAAAGAAATATTCCATAAAATATAGTTGGACTAGTCAATCAGTGAAATAAAAGGTGGATAAAGTTGTAAACTTTATTTTTCATGGTCATAATGAATGGCAAATGATATAATATATTTTCGTAAGCTGATTACATATTAAAAAACACAAGAAATTAGAAGCGATTCTTAATCGTTTTATATACATGGGTTGCAAATCAAGATAAGCGTCATATACTGTCAATCAGATAGACGTTTGTTGGAGGTTCTTATTATGACTGTTTATCATTTTGTTGGAATTAAAGGGACTGGAATGAGTGCCCTTGCACAGATTTTACATGATATGAATTACGAAGTTCAGGGCTCTGATATTGAGAAAAAAGTGTTTACAGAAAAGGCCTTAGAAGCACGTAATATTAAGATATTACCTTTTTCAAAAGATAATATTAAAGAAGGCTTAACAATCATTGCAGGAAATGCGTATCCCGATACACATGAAGAAATTGTAGAAGCTAATTCTTTAGGTTTACCTGTTATTCGTTATCATCGCTTTTTAGGGGAGTTTCTCCAAAAGTATATAAGTGTAGGGATAACTGGTGTACACGGAAAAACATCCACAACAGGATTACTTTCTCATGTGATTCAGGGTGCAGAACCAACGTCATACTTAATCGGTGACGGTACTGGTAGTGGGGTACCGGATAGTAAATATTTTATTTTTGAAGCATGTGAATATCGTAGGCATTTCTTATCTTACGAACCTGATTATGCGATTATGACCAATATTGATTTTGATCATCCTGACTATTTTTCAAGTATTGAGGATGTTTTTAGCGCGTTTCAAGAGATGGCACTTCAAGTTAAGAAAGGGATCATCGCCTGTGGTGATGATGAACAGCTTCAACAAATTCAAGCAAAAGTTCCTGTTGTTTATTATGGATTCGGTGAAGACAATGACTTTCAAGCCAGAAATGTTGTAAAGTCAACTGATGGTACTTCATTTGATGTATTTGTACGCAATACATTTTATGCTTCGTTCAAGATCACTTCATATGGAGACCATAGTGTACTAAATGCATTATCAGTTATTGCTCTTTGTCATTATGAAGGAATTGACGTTGAGATTATTCAAGAAAGATTGCAAACATTTCAAGGTGTTAAAAGACGTTTTAACGAGAAAAAAATTGGCAATCAAATATTAATTGATGACTATGCTCATCACCCAACAGAAATTAATGCAACAATTGATGCTGCTAGACAAAAATATCCTGACAGAGATGTTGTTGCTGTGTTTCAACCACATACATTTACAAGAACACAATCGTTTTTAGAAGAGTTTGCAGAAAGCTTACAAAGAGCAGATTATGTTTACCTATGTGACATATTTGGATCTGCACGGGAAAATGTTGGAAAGCTTACGATCGACAACTTACTAGAGAAAATCGATCATTCTCAGTTAATTAGAGAAGATGAAACATCAGTTCTTAAGGCTCATGATTCGGCTGTATTAGTATTTATGGGTGCCGGTGATATTCAGAAATATCAAGAAGCATATGAAAATGTTTTAGTTTAAACAAAATAAAAAACAGCTGACTTTCTTATCGAAAGTCAGCTGTTTTCATATAAATGATTATTTTAAATTCTCAGGATTTAATGCTTCTAATTCAGGGATCACAAACCGACCATCTTTACGAATTAATACATCATCAAAATAAATTTCTCCTCCGCCGTACTCAGGACGTTGAATCATCACCATATCCCAATGGATGTTGGAGTTGTTTCCATTATAGGCATCTTCATACGCTTGCCCAGGTGTAAAGTGAAAGCTGCCATCAATTTTCTCATCAAATAAAATATCCTGCATTGGATGTTGAATAAAAGGATTCACACCAATTGCAAACTCTCCGATGAAGCGAGCTCCTTCATCTGTATCAAAAATCTTATTAATTCTTTCTGTATCATTTGCTGTTGCTTCAATAATTTTTCCGTCTTTAAACGTTAATTGTACATTTTCATAGGTAAACCCATTATAAGGAGAAGGTGTGTTATATGTAATTTTCCCATTTACTGAATCACGGACGGGAGCGGTATATACCTCTCCATCAGGAATGTTCATTTGACCTGAGCATTTAATAGAAGGAATATCACTAATTGAAAAGCTTAAGTCAGTATCCAAACCTGTTAATCGTACTTTATCTGTTTTGTTCATAATTTCAACTAATGCATCCATCGCTTTGTCCATCTTACTATAATCTAAATTACAAACATTAAAATAAAAATCTTCAAATTGTTCCGTACTCATTTTTGCTAATTGAGCCATGGATGATGTTGGATAGCGTAAAACGACCCATCTTGTTTTTGGTACCCTGATTTCTCTATGTACTTTTTGTCCAACTGTTTTTCCTTGTAATTTCATCTTATCATCAGGAACATCTGCAAGCTCATTAATATTATCCCCGGAACGAAGACCGATATAGGCATCCATCTGACTCATAACCTGTGCTTCAAATTGAGCAATCATGTTATATTGTTCCTCTTGTCCTCCTATCATTAGAGCGCGATCTACTTGGTGATCTTTAAGAGATACAAAAGGATAACCCCCTGCAGCATAAGCTTCTTTTACAAGGGCAACAACGAGTTCGCGTTGAAGTCCGAAATTTTCAATCAGTACTTTTTCACCCTTTTGTAATTTAATTGAATAATTTATTAGGTTTTTTGCTAATGTTTCAATACGTGGATCTTTCAATTGAAATCCTCCTTTTAATGAGATGCATCTCTATTTTACCCCATCTTAGTAAAACAATGGTCATGAATGATAACAGTTACAAAATTATTAAGAGAGATGTCTAATCATAAGGAGATTTTAGCTTTTATGTAAGATTTATGTTTATAATAGTAGTGGATGGGTAATGAAAAAGAAGAGGTTTAGGAGGTGTGACATATGATTCTTATTTTATATTTAAGTGTTGCTTTAATTGCCATTGCATTTACTATTTTAGTTATTTATGTGTCCAAAACATTGAGGGCATTACAGTCAACTTTAACAAATGTTGCGGGAACTTTATCAGGTCTTGAAAAGCAAATGGAAGGTATAACAACTGAAACAACGCAATTATTACATAAAACAAATGCTCTTGCAGAAGATATTCAGCATAAGTCAGATAGGCTGAACACAGTAGTTGAGTCGGTTAAAGATGTAGGAGACACCATTCAGCAGCTTAATACGACAGTGAAAAGAGTGACGACAACTGCCTCAACAAATCTTGAACAAAATCAAGATAAAATTAATCAAGTGGTTCAATGGAGTAATGCTGCAATGGAAATATGGGCAAAATGGAAACAGAAATCGGAAAACAAGCAACAAATTAATGGTTAATAAGTAATATATCCAATAGAGGAGGTCGAACGAAATGGCTAAAAAAAACAATGGTAAAGACTTTATTATCGGTTCACTTGTAGGAGGACTTGTAGGTGCAGCAACTGCGTTATTTTTAGCACCTAAGTCAGGGAAAGAAATACGTGATAACTTAAGTGAGCAAGCAAGCGTGATGAAGAATCGAACTGGAAAATTGACAAATGATGCCTTAGAAAAAAGCTCAGGGTTAGCATCATTGGCAAAAGAAAAAACATCTTCATTATCACAGGTTGTTACAGAACAATCCTCACAAATAATGGATAAAGTTCGTTCCATTACAAAAACAACTGAGTCAGAAGATCAGGCAGAATTTGTAGAAAAAGAAATAACAAATGCTTTAGAGGAGCTTACAGAAGGATCAGATGGACAAAAAGAAGAAGCTTCTGTAGAGGAACCTAATGAAAACACACAAGAAACTAAACAACCATCTCAGGAAGACTCTAGTCAATCAGAAGAGGAAGTAAAAACAAATAGTTAATAACTAAAAGCAGTCTGAAGCTGCTTCTCATTAGCTGTAGAAGGGTGAAATGACGTGAGCAATCAATTAATTGAAACAGTAGACCAATTTGAAGAATTATTTCAAAAACATGAAGAATTTCTATTTGTTAAAAACAGCCTAACATGTCCAATCAGTCAGGCAGCTTTTGAAGAATATCAAGAGTTTGCAGGGCAATATAACGAGTATCCTTGTTATCATTTGCATGTTCAGGATTCTCGTCCATTATCTAACTACATTGCTGAGCAATTTGCCATTAAGCATGAGTCACCACAAGCATTGTTATTTAAAGGAAAAGAAATTGTGTGGAATGCTTCTCACTGGAAAATAACAAATGATGCATTAAAAAAAGAAATTAATGGGTAATAGAAAAAGTGTCTAACTCTTAATTGAGTCAGACACTTTTTTGTTCCGGTTTAGGAAAATTGTAAACTGCACTAATTTTTGATAACGCTTCGACATCCAGCTCCAGTGCCTAGACCCTCGAGGTCATAAGCCAATTTAGAATATAAGGCAAAAAACGCCTTCTATTCTAAATCGTCTTATGCTTTTCGGGCCTGAACGAGGCACTTGCGCTTTTGGTTTTAATCCATCCATTTAATTGTAAGTTCATCCCCAGGTGTAAGGGGCTCCTGAAAGTTAACTTCTTGATTATTTCTTAAAAGTGTAAATTGACTGTTTGCCGTACTAGGAATTTTTAGATCTACAACAGCAAACAGGTCTTGAAAAATAAAAGGTTCAATTACTCTCTTTTTAGTTGTAAGCTCATCACCATTATAGATGAGGTCTGTATTAGTTAACTTTACATCCTTGCGAAAAAATTCGGTAACAGGCTTTTCAAGGTTGATAGATTTTCCATTATAGATAATAGGCAGGGTTTGGTTTTGTGTTAAATCAGCTTCTTGGACAAACTCCTGAAGTGTGGGGATCTTCGTTTGTTGCATGGTGATGATATCCCCATCTTCGAGAACGGAATCTTTAAAAGCGATTAAGCCGTTTTTAATGATCTTTCCTGAAAATACCTGAATGGTATGGATCTTATTGTCTATTTTTACAGAAAACGTTCTTAACTTATCAAGTTCTTTTCCATGCCCAATACTTTTAACAAAAGTCTCTATGGATGAAGGGATGATACATGTTACTCTGTCACGGTCTGATAAAATAGCTTCCTTTGATACTTCTTTGTCATTTAATAAAATACTTGCATGAAGAGTATAGGATTCACCATTTATACTGATTGTTTTAGAAGGAATCTCATCAAGTATAGAGCCAATTGAAACAACTGGAGCTTTTCCATCTATTCCATTTTCAACCGTAATAATGTCTCCGTGATTAATAGGATCTTCTAGTGAGCAGTTTTCTCCGTTTTTTCTAATTAATGGTGCTGTTCCATGTTCGCCCGGAATGGTAATCGCCTGCCCATTAACATTTACAAATAAAGCCATACCGGGCTTTCCATATAGTTTATTAAGCTGAATTCCCGAAGCTAATAAGCTATCTGCTACGGTTAAAGCTTTCATATGAAAAAGTCTAACGGAGCGTTCATTCACTTTTACACTAATATACTGTATAGGGTTTTGCTTAGATGAAACAGCAATACCAATAGGAGTAACAAGTTCAGGTCCTTTGTTAATATGTTCGGCAAGTTCAAGTTGAGAAATAGCATCAATTCCTCTAATGGCAACACGATTTTCAGCCAATTCTAGAAGTGCTGCAAGTCTTCTAGCTAATTCTGGAGTTTGACTTCCCCCGCCAACTAGCATGACGGCCTTTGGTGAATGATTATTATTTAGTCGTAAAATTTCATCTTTAATTGCTTTTGTTAACCGATCAATCGCTGGTGAAATTTTCGTTATAACATCTTCTTTTGGTAATTCTGCTTCAAAACCTAGAATATCAGTTATGGTAATAGTTGCTTCGGTAAGTAATTCTCTTTTTGCTTCCTCAGCTTTAGGGAAGTCCAGTAAAAATTCATCCGAAACAGCTTCTGTTATTTCATCCCCAGCGATAGGAACCATGCCATAAGAAATGATTGTGCCCATATCTGTAATCGCAATATCTGATGTACCTGCTCCGATGTCAACAAGTGCCACATTTAATCGTCTCATGGAAGAGGGAATTAACACATTGATAGCTGCAATTGGCTCTAATGTTAATGCTTCCATTTCGAGATTTGCACGATTCAAGGCAGCTAATAAAGATTCGACAACAATCTTTGGCAAAAAAGTAGCGATAATGTCAACACTTGCTTCTTCACCTTGTTGATCTATTAAACTACCTATTTCCTCACCATCTAATTTGTAATGAAGAACTGAATAACCAACACAATCATAATGATGTGAACGTTCGTTTTCATGTTTTTCAGCAAGCTGTTTTTGCGCAATTTGAACAGCCATTAATTCTAAATGAAGAATATCTTCTTTTTGAATCATAGGCTTTCCGCTAATCTCTATTGAAATGGTTGCTCTTTCTGTTTTTAATGCACGACCGGCAGCGGCTACGCATACTTTATGAAGAGGACCATAAACGTGTTCAAGCTCTTCTTTAACAGAAGTAATGACATTGGCTACAGATAATACATCATGTATTTGACCATCAAGCATGGATCTTTTATCATGTTCTTTGATAACAGTGTCCATGATATGATAGAAGCCGTTTTCTTCTTTTAAAATTAAACCAACAACAGATCTTGTTCCAATATCAAGAGCAAATGTTAAATCTTTGTTTGTCATGATCGTTACACCTTCTTTAAACAGAGTTTTTTTAAATAAACCTCTGAATATGATCTTTCCTCTAATTTTGCATGTATTCATTATAAAACCAAGGTTAACAGGTCTTTATAAAGTACGTATGGCTATACACTTTACCGCTTAAAAGCTTAAAAGCGTTTAAATGTTAAAGTTTTTAATGACAATCACTATTTTATCGTTTATAATTACAACTAATTATAGAAAATGTACCACACTTTAATGGAATGATAAAGAAAACCTTATGTTGCAATACTTCATTCATTAGCGTGGTTATTATTTTCAAAAATTGATTGCGAAAGGATGAGAGAGATGAGTAATGCGGAATTAGAAGCATTAAGAGAGAGAGCAGATGAGATTAATTTACAGATTTTAAAGTTAATTAATGAGCGAGGAAGAGTTGTGCAGGAGATCGGGAAAGCGAAAGATGCACAAGGTGTACATCGTTATGATCCTGTTCGCGAGCGCAAAATGTTGAATAGTATTAAAGAATATAACGATGGACCATTCGAAAACTCTACCTTACAACATATTTTTAAAGAAATCTTTAAAGCTAGTTTAGAGCTTCAGGAAGATGATCATAGTAAAGCTTTACTTGTGTCACGTAAGAAAAAACCTGAGGACACAATTGTAGAAGTAAACGGTGTAAGAATTGGTGATGGCAGTCAATCGTTTATTATCGGTCCATGTGCTGTGGAAAGCTATGATCAGGTAGCATCTGTTGCAGAACAGGCTGTGAAACAAGGGATTAAAATTCTTCGCGGTGGTGCGTTTAAACCACGTACTAGTCCATATGACTTCCAAGGTCTTGGTCTTGAAGGTTTAAAGATTTTAAGAAAAGTTGGAGATGAATATGGCTTAGCTATTATTAGTGAAATTGTTAACCCGGCTGATATTGAAACGGCGCTAGACTATGTTGATATCATTCAAATTGGTGCACGTAACATGCAAAACTTTGAATTGTTAAAAGCAGCTGGAGCTGTTCGAAAACCAGTACTCTTAAAGCGTGGCTTAGCAGCAACAATTGACGAGTTTGTTAATGCTGCAGAATATATTATCTCTCAAGGAAATGACCAAATCATTTTATGTGAGCGTGGTATTCGTACTTACGAGCGTGCTACTAGAAATACATTGGATATTTCTGCTGTACCAATTTTAAAACAAGAAACTCATTTACCAGTCTTTGTTGATGTAACTCATTCAACTGGAAGAAGAGATTTACTTGTTCCAACAGCGAAAGCAGCATTGGCTATTGGAGCTGATGGTGTAATGGCAGAAGTTCATCCAGATCCTGCTGTTGCTTTATCAGATTCCGCGCAGCAAATGGATTTTGATCAATTCAGCAATTTTATGTCTGAACTAAAACCTTTGGTAAAAGTAAACGCATAAGAAACAATCTATTGAAGAGGCTGACTAAAAGCAGGAACTTGTTAAAGCTACTTAATGTAGTTAAAAGTTTCTACTTATGTCAGCCTCTCTTTATTTCTATTTTTATTCATAAAAATTTAATTTACAGGTAAAAATGTAAATAGAAGAATATGAAAATGACAGTATTCTTGTTTTTAAATTCGTATATATGTGAAAAAACGAACAAATATGTGACAACAACGTAAAAAAGCGATGAAATAGATTGCAGACGTTTTCAGAGTATCGTATGATAAGGTACATAGAACGGGATAAAGTACTTATATACGACAAGAGGTTACAGCTTATTACATAGCAAAGTATCATAATGAACGTAATGAAAATAGTAAATATATATTTCGTATGTATTTGAAGGAGTGTTGATAATGTCAAGTGTTACAATATATGATGTTGCTCGTGAAGCGAATGTTTCAATGGCAACTGTTTCTCGTGTAGTAAACGGAAATCCCAATGTTAAACCAACAACAAGAAAAAAAGTTTTAGATGCTATTGAGCGATTAGGGTACCGCCCAAATGCAGTTGCTAGAGGATTGGCTAGTAAGAAAACCACAACTGTAGGAGTCATTATCCCAGATATCTCAAGTATTTTCTATTCAGAATTAGCCCGTGGAATTGAAGATATCGCTACGATGTACAAGTACAATATTATTTTAAGTAACTCTGATCAAAATAAAGATAAGGAATTACATCTGTTAAATACAATGTTAGGGAAACAAGTGGACGGAATTGTGTTCATGAGTGGAAATGTAACAGAAGAGTTAGTTGAACAATTTAAACGTTCTCCAGTACCAATTGTATTGGCAGCATCTGTTGATTTAACCGGAACAACACCTTCTGTTAATATCAATTACGAGCAGGCAGCATATGATGTTATTTCTATGTTAATTGAGAAGGGACATAAAAGAATCGCATATGTTGAAGGACCAGCAGAAGAGCCTGTTAACCGTTTGAAAAAATCAGTTGGATATAAACGTGCCTTAGAAGAGGCAGGACTTCCTTTTGATGAAGAATTAGTTGTCGAAGGTGATTATACGTACGATTCTGGAATTGAAGCTTTTGATAAGATTGATGAATTACAGGAAAAACCAACAGCGATTTTCGTTGGTACAGATGAAATGGCCTTGGGAGTTATTCATGGTGCACAAGATCGTCAATATTCAATTCCTGAAGATTTTGAAATAGTTGGTTTTGATAACACAAGACTTGCAACAATGGTACGACCACAGTTAACAACTGTTGTTCAACCGACTTATGACATCGGAGCAGTTGCTATGCGTTTATTAACAAAATATATGAATAAAGAAGAAGTAGAAAATCATATTGTAGAGCTGCCACATCGAATTGAGTATAGACAATCAACTAAATAATGGAATAAACAAAGAACGAGCAAACCTTTTGATTTGCTCGTTTTGTTATATAATGGAAGAGTTTAGTGTTTTTCTATTTTAATCAAAATCATAAAATTATTTATTAGGTCGAATTGGTAAAAGTGCTTTTTCAACTGTTAAAGCATTTTTTTCTTCAATTTCTGCTTTTCTAGGGATCGGCTTATAAAGATCTTCATGATCGTACCAACGCTCTGGTAATTTAACTGGAGATTTTTTTTGCCATTTATCAATCCATGATTTAGGGATGGTATCCGGTATGTTTTTTTGATTCATTTCAAGCCATATTAAGCTCCATGCTCTAGGAACAACTCTCCAAATATCATAGCCTCCACCACCAACTGCAATCCATCGGCCATCGCAATATTTGTGGGCAATTTCATGAGCAATTTTAGGAATTTCGTGATAAATGTCCATTGTCGCAGACAAGTGTGTTAAAGGATCATGATAATGTGCATCAGCGCCGTTCTGTGTTAGTATAACATCTGGTTTAAAAAAAGCGGCAACCTCCTCTAAAGAGGTGCGGTAGGCATGAAGCCACGACTCATCCTCAGTGAAGGCATCTAGAGGAATGTTAAAGGAGTAGCCATATCCTTTACCTGCTCCACGTTCTGTTACATTTCCTGTTCCAGGGAATAGGTATCTGCCCGTTTCATGGATAGAAAGTGTACATACATTTGGATCATCATAAAAAGTCCACTGAACTCCATCGCCATGATGAGCATCGGTATCAATATATAAAACTTTTACACCATATTTCTCCTGCATATATTTAATCGCTACAGAGCTATCATTATAAATGCAAAATCCGGATGCTTTTCCTCTAAAACCATGATGTAGACCTCCACCAAAATTTGCTGCATGTGTTGCTTTCCCTTCCATTACATAATCAACAGCAGTCAATGTTCCTCCTACAAGTAATGAACTTGCTTCGTGCATGTTAGGAAAGATTGGAGTATCTTCTGTGCCGATCCCATAGTTTAGTGCTTCCTCATTCTGTAATTTTCCATGTCCAGCTAATTCTACAGCTTTAATATATTTTCGATCATGAATAAGTGCTAATTCATCTATTGTAGCCATTCTAGGTGTAACGAGGTCTGCTTCATCAAGTGCCTTTATCTCTTTTAGTAGATCATAAGTTAGTTCAACTCGTAATTGATTAAAAGGATGATCATTATGAAACTTATATTGCTGAAATAGGGGGGAGTAGACAAATACAGTATCTTTCTTTGTCATCTAGCATTCTCCGACATATCAGGTGATAATACTTGATATCCTTCAGCTTTTAAGTCATTTATGATCATTGTGACATTTATTGTTTGAATACGAAAAACAAGTATTTTAAATTTTTCGTCCGTATCAGGATAGATAAGAGCACTTGCAATATTTGCTTTTCTTTTTAGTAAAATGGAAGCAACCTCAGCTAACATTCCAGCTTTATTCGGAACTTTTATTTCAATATGTGATGCAGGCTGGTCAGCACCCGTTAGTTTTACAAATGTATGTAATAAATCCGACTCGGTAATTAGCCCAACAAGCTGATGATCCTGAAGAATTGGTAAACAACCAATTCTGTTATCAATTAAAATGGCTGCAACTTCTTCAACAAAGTCTAGTGGATGTCCGGTAATAAGATCCGTGGACATAATTTTTTTAATAGGTTTGTTTAAAAAATCCTCTTTTAGCTCCAGCTGGAAAATAGATGGACTGGCATCTTTAACATCTCTTTCCGTCACAATCCCAACTAATTGATTAGATTCGTTAACAATTGGAATATGACGTATTTTATTTTTTTTCATTGATGCTAGTGCGAGACTTATAGGATCATCAGAACGTAAGGTAATGATGTCTTGCTTCATGATTTGTCTAACAATCATTGTTTTTCCCTCCCAGGGTTTAGGTTAGCGACGATCTGTTTATCTATATGAATCAATACATGAAACGGTTTTTAAACCGCAGCTGATCAAACTTTTGAACAGATTCAGAATGGATTCTTTTTCCTATTCTAGCCATAAGGCAATTTGCTGGGTGGGAACTTATTTCAGGTTCATCTGTAGCGTACCATTCTAAACCACCAGCATTCATCATTTTTTCCATTACTTTTCGATATTCCCACACATTTAATCCAGATCCTTTTAAGTCCCAATGCCAATAGTACTCTGTTGTAATGATAATATAATCTTCCATTGCATCATCCATCATAGAAACTCTTAGGAGATTTTTTCCTACTGAATAACCGCGGAATTCAGGAGCAACTTCAATTGCCCCTAATTCTATTAATTCCTCCATATTTCCTTCAGACCATCTTTCGAGTGGGTCAGGGTAAAGGTATGTAACATATCCAATGATAACTTCACGGTGTCTAGCTATAATAATTCTTCCTTCAGGTAATCCTGCGATTTCCACCAATGCTTTTTGTTGTTGTTTAGGCTGACGAAAGGCTACTAATCCTTCGTGAAATTCGTAGCCTGCAAGCTTATCAGGTGGAATTGGCCCTTCAATAAAAATACTGCCGATCGGTGTTTTTAATTCTTTTGCATTATATGTCTTAGGATGATTCATTAGGTCACCGCCCTTAATTGTAATAGAATTGTTCTTCAGTTGATTCACAGATTTTTAGAAAAAACAATGTGAAATTAAATTTTCAAAAAGTGATTTTAATAAAAGTCTATTATTTGGCATACCTTGTTAATTTTTAAAACAGTAGTTGTAAAAATTGGTTCGTTCCATTGCGCTCCAGACACTTGCTTTCCGCGGGGAGGAAGCTGAGCCTCCTCGGCTTCGCCTGCGGGGTCTCAGCCTTTCCTCTACCTCCCGCAGGAGTCAAGTGTCTTCCGCTTCATTCCACTATTGTTCTTAAAATAGGTATTCAAAGGCATAATCTTCCCAAATCCAAACTTGATTATAGACTAGTACGTGTATTTCAGATTATTTGTGTCTTTTTCACATCTTATAGGTAAATAAAACATAACAAACCATTTTGGATTTTGTCTTAGAAAAAATCGTATCATATTGAACAGGAAAGAAAAAAGCCTTGCAAAGTATTTTCAATATACGTTATATTCAAGTTGAAGGTGGCTAATTTTTACAATTTATTATAGTTTGTCAGTTTGATTTCATATGTCTACTATCTATTATACTAGATTAAGTTAAAAATTTAAGCGTTTACAAGATAATAAATTATATAAATTTCAAAAATTGTGAAAAATGAAGTATTGTAATATAATAGATATGTATTCTACATAAGGGGGAGTTAAGATGAAATTGGAAGCGTTGCCAGTAACGAAGGGGAATTATAATTTAACAGACTATGATACAACGTATAACTCATTTGATTGGTCAGAAGTTGAAAAGAATTTTACCTGGTCTGAAACAGGCCGTGTTAATGCTGCATATGAAGCAATCGATAAGCATGTAGAAACGTTCCGAAAAAATAAAGTAGCTCTTTATTATCGCGACCCTGAACGAGATGAGAAATATACATTTAAAGAATTAAAAGAGCTTTCAAATAAAGCTGCGAACGTCTTAAAGGATAAAGCTGATGTTGTAAAAGGTGACCGCCTTTTTGTGTTTATGCCAAGAACCCCTGAATTATATTCTGTCATTTTAGGTGCAATTAAGCTTGGGGCTATTGTTGGTCCTTTATTCGAAGCTTTTATGGAAGGTGCTGTAAGAGACCGATTAGAAGATAGTGATGCAAAAGTAATTGTTACAACTCCTGAGTTACTTGATAGAGTTCCTGTAAATGAACTACCGTCCTTAAAGCATGTTGTTGTTGTTGGGGAAACAGTAGACGACTCTCATATAGATTTACTAACTGAGATGAAAACAGCAAGTAAGGAATTAGAAATTGAATGGATGGAAAAAACAGATGGGTTACTGCTTCACTATACGTCTGGTTCAACTGGTAAACCAAAAGGTGTTCTGCACGTCCATGGGGCGATGGTGCAGCATTACCAAACGGCGCAATGGGTATTAGATTTAAAAGAGGATGATGTATACTGGTGCACAGCAGATCCAGGCTGGGTAACTGGAACAGTTTACGGAATCTTCGGACCATGGTTATCCGGGGCCACTAATGTTATTGTTGGTGGAAGATTTAAACCAGAGTCATGGTATCAAACGATTGAGGATTATGGAGTTACTGTTTGGTATAGTGCACCAACAGCTTTTAGAATGTTGATGGGAGCTGGAGATGAACTTGTTAAACAATTTAACACAAGCACATTGAGACATGTTTTAAGTGTAGGTGAACCATTAAACCCTGAAGTAGTTCGTTGGGGTGTAAAGGTATTCAACAACCGTATACATGATACATGGTGGATGACAGAAACTGGGGCACAACTAATTTGCAATTATCCATGTATGGAAATAAAGCCTGGTTCTATGGGTAAACCAATTCCTGGTGTAGAAGCTGCAATTGTTGATGATCAAGGTAATGAATTACCACCTTATCGAATGGGGAACTTAGCTATTAAAAAAGGCTGGCCTTCAATGATGCATACAATTTGGAATAATCAGGAGAAATTTGAATCTTATTTTATGCCTGGTGACTGGTACGTTTCTGGGGACTCTGCTTATATGGATGAAGATGGATACTTCTGGTTCCAAGGCCGTATAGATGATGTTATTATGACTTCAGGTGAACGTGTAGGACCGTTTGAGGTTGAAAGTAAGCTGGTTGAGCATCCTGCAATTGCTGAAGCAGGTGTTATTGGTAAACCTGATCCTGTTAGAGGAGAAATTATTAAAGCATTCGTCGCACTTCGTGAAGGATATGAGCCTACTGATGAATTAAAGGAAGAAATCCGCACGTTTGTGAAAAAAGGGTTAGCAGCACATGCTGCTCCACGTGAAATAGATTTCCGTGATAAACTTCCTAAAACACGAAGCGGAAAAATTATGCGTCGTGTGTTAAAGGCTTGGGAGCTAGATTTACCTACAGGTGATTTATCAACAATGGAAGATTAATAAAAAAGAGCTGTTCAAATTTGAACAGCTCTTTTTTATTCTGTTGCTGGTTCAGAAGGAGAGGGAGTTTCTGGCTCTCCTTCTGTTTGTTCAGCAGGTTGTGTTTCTTCATTTGGTTCCTCTGGCTTAGGAGGGGGTTCTACCTTTGGTTTTTCCTCAGCATATTCCCCAATTTTTACTATGCTTGAAGGCACTGATTCATTGCCAGCTACGTCAACTGCCACTACATAATAAGCAGCAGGATTGCTACCAACGGTTACAGATAATGAATTTGACGCTGGAACACTTGCAACCTTTTTAAAGTTCGTTGAAAAATTAGCTGCGGCGTAGACACGGTATCCAAGGATGTCGTTGTCTCCATTTGCTCTCCAACTAATTCTCGTTCCATTTGCTGATACCCCACTTACTTGGCTAGGGGATGCACCATTATCGGTAATTTCTTTTCCTTCAGTTACAACTAAATTACCCCATTTCACAGTGTTAGGTAACAGTCGTTTGAGATCACTAACATTACTAATATTGTGTTTATCAAGAATTTCTTTCTTTAACATAACACCTTCTTGAACGAACTCAGAAGGAGCTGTTGAAGGAACTTTATAAGCCCGGTCTTTAACAAACACATATTTACCTCTCGTTAAGCTGTCGTCAACTGTAGTTGGAACGTACTTTGCATTGAAAAGATCTGTTGTAACAAGACCAGCATCTCGACATAAAGCAGAAGGTAGCTTACCGGTTAGAGCACAGTAAGAACGTCTAACAATTCCCCCTGGCATTTCAAATCGATTTTTCGGTGCAACTAGTTCTGGATTTACTTCATAAGCAACATTCATCAGTTTTGCCCATAATAGAATGTTTCTTTTGCTATATGACATTCCTTTATAATTTTGCTCCAGTGGTTTTGGTGTATCATAACCAATCCAAGTTCCAAACGATACATTTGGATTTGTGGCAACAAACCATGCATCTCTATAATCTTGACCGGTTCCTGTTTTTCCTGCCCAATCCGCACTGAATGAAAGATAACTATTTAGTGAAGCAGCTGTACCGCTTCTAATAACATCACGCATCATATCAAGAGTAAGATAGGCAGTTTGAGCTGAAAATACTTCGTTTTCCACTTTTTCATGTTGAAAAATAATGTCACCATTACTTGCTTCAATTTTTTCGATTAAATAAGCATCAACAAATTTACCTTGATTAGCAAAGGTTCCATAGGCATTAACATTTTCCTCAACGGTTACACCCTTTGTCATAGCTCCAAGACTAAGTGAAGCAATTCCGTAATCTTCTTCAGTTAGCGTACTAAAGCCCATCTTTTCCAAGTAAGAAACTGGATTTTGATTCATAATCTCCATGTAGGTTTTAGCAGCTGGAACGTTGTAAGAGTATTTTAATGCTGTTCTAGCACTAGTTAAGCCATGATAGCCTCCACCGTAGTTCTTTGGTTTCCATGAACCAGTCATTGGAACATCGGCAATAACTGTCCCAGGTTGAGATTTTCCGAGCTCCATAGAAGGAGCATAAACGAGCAATGGCTTCATCGTTGAACCATTTGGACGCAGGGCATCAGTTGCATGATTTAGATTTTCTCGATTAAAGTCACGCCCACCAACAAAACTAATGATTTTTCCAGTAGTATTTTCAATTAAAACACCACCAACCTCAACAGGTTCTTGCACAGTAATGGTTTCTCCAGTATCCGGATCTTTTACTTTTTCAGGCTTATCACTGCCGTAATACCCATATTCATCAACCACTTCTTGCATTTTATCGTAAATCTCTTTATTGATTGTTGTGTGAATTCGATATCCTTTTTGTCTAAGGTCCTTATCTGCTAAAGAACGATATTGTGCCTGTAAATCATCATCTTTTTTAATTTCTTCTTCTGTATATCCATCTTTTTCTGCAAGTTTGACCATAATGATGTCATTTGCACGGTCTTCAACCTCATATGTTAAATATGGGTAGCGTTCAATAGAAGATGGTTTCTTTGGTGTTAAGTTAGCGCGGATGTCATACGTAAGTGCCTCTTCATATTCTTCTTTTGTAATAAAGCCACCAGTATACATGCGGCTTAGTACAGTTTTCATTCGATTAATACCAGGCTCAAGACTGTTCTTTACTGCCCCGCCATCATTTGAAAATGGTGTATATCCGAATGGACTTTGTGGTAATCCAGCAATAAATGCAGCTTGTGGAATACTTAAATCTTTTGCTTCAACACCAAATATTCCTTTGGCAGCTGCTTGAACACCCGCAATATTTTTTCCGTTTGAATTACGACCAAAATCTGCTACATTTAAATAAGCTTCAATGATTTCATCTTTCTCAAAGAATTTTTCTAGTCGTAAAGCTAACAGAATTTCTTTTGCTTTTCTGTCAAAAGATACTTCATTTGTTAATATTTGATTTTTAATCAATTGTTGTGTGAGTGTACTTCCACCTGTTTGTACAGATGCATTTGTAAACTCCTGAAAAAGCGCGCGCATGATCGCTTTTGGAACAACACCATGATGTTCATAGAAAAGTTCGTCCTCTGTTGCAACAACAGCATTTATAACATGTTTTGAAACATTCTCCAGCTTTACTTCCTCTCGCTCGATGTCGGCATTTAATTTACCTAAGTAGACGTTTTCATCGAAATAAATGAGAGAAGTTTCTTCATAGTTGTATATATCATTTCTCATGTTTTCGTATGAACGAATGGGCTCGTCTTTTACAAGCGAAGCAAAATACCCGGCACCTACACCTCCTGCAAAGCATATACCAATAAGTCCTATAATAAGAAATAATAAAAGTAGATTTCCAATGACGTTATATGATATCCGGAGACCTTTGGCAATATCTTTGTTAAAAGGTGAGAAACGCCTTTGTTTATCATCCTTTTTGCTCATATATGCATTCCCCCCCAAATCTTATTTATTATAACATAATAAGATAAAAAATTTGTATGCTTTTGTCATGAAAGGAGATGATGGTTATTTAACCAGTTGACATTCTATTTCCTTTATGGTTAAAATTGCTTGTAATTAGTATATGGAATAGCAAAGATTGGATTCAGTAATGGGTGTCTCACTGTTATAGAGAGCTGATGGTTGGTGTAAATCAGTACAAAGATTCTCCATGAATTACGTCCATGAGCTTCTTTTTTGAACAGGGATTAGTAAACCTAAGTAGGAAAAGACGGTTTTTACCGTTATTTAGCCGAGTGAGGATTATGAAAATAAATCCTAAGTAGGGTGGTACCGCGATTTTTTCGCCCCTTCAGTGATGAAGGGGCTTTTTGCTGTTTACCTTACAATAAAATATAAAGGAGGACCAAAGATGAGTGATTTATTAAAGGACTTACAATTTAGAGGGTTAGTTAATCAAGTAACAGATGAAGAGGGCTTGGCAAAAGCTTTGGAAGAAGGAGAGATTAGCCTATATTCAGGATTTGACCCAACAGCAGATAGCCTTCATATTGGTCATTTACTGCCAGTCTTAACTCTTCGTCGTTTTCAATTACATGGACATCATCCAATAGCGCTAGTTGGAGGAGCTACTGGACTTATCGGTGATCCTAGTGGTAAAAAGGCTGAGCGTACCTTAAACACTTCTGATATTGTTCAGAACTGGTCTGACCGAATTAAAGGGCAGCTTTCAAGATTTTTGGACTTTGAGTTAGATAAAAATCCAGCTGTAATCGTTAATAACTTTGATTGGATTGGCAGCTTAGATGTTATTTCATTCCTACGTGATGTGGGGAAAAACTTCGGGATCAACTATATGCTTGCAAAAGATTCAGTACAAACTCGTATTGAGTCTGGTATTTCATTCACAGAATTTAGTTACATGATTTTACAATCTTACGACTTTTTAAAGTTATACCAAAATAATAACTGTAAACTACAAATCGGAGGTAGTGATCAGTGGGGAAATATTACAGCAGGCTTAGAATTAATCCGTAAGTCAGAGGAAGACTCAAAGGCTTTTGGATTAACGATTCCTTTAGTTACTAAGGCAGATGGAACGAAATTCGGTAAAACAGAAGGTGGAGCAATTTGGTTGGATGCCGAAAAAACATCACCTTACGAGTTTTACCAATTCTGGATTAATACGGATGATCGAGATGTTATTAAATACATTAAGTACTTCACATTTCTTACTCAACAAGAGATTGAAGATCTTGAAAATGAGGTGGCAAATGCACCAGAAAAACGTGCGGCTCAAAAGGCTCTTGCCGAAGAAGTGACAAAAATGGTGCATGGTGAAGATTCTTTAAAACAAGCAATCAAGATTTCACAGGCTTTATTTAGTGGTGAAATCAAAGAATTAACAAGTCAAGAGATCTTAGAAGGTTTTAAAGATGTTCCATCAACAGAAATTTCTTCAGAGGAAATAGGATTAATTGATTTGCTTATAGAAGCGAAAATTTCTCCATCGAAGCGCCAAGCTCGTGAAGATCTATCGAATGGTGCAATCTATATCAATGGTGAACGTGTTCAAGATTTAACGAAAGTTATTTCAGATGAAGATAAAATTGACGGGAAGTTTACTGTTATTCGCAGAGGGAAAAAGAAATACTTCCTTATTCGTTATACCAGGTAAAGCGAGAAGAGAATGAATCTAAGGATTTGTTCTCTTTTTTCTTTCAAATGTTTATTTGATCAATATAAAAAACCTATACCAATTGGTATAGGTTTTTTCAAAACTATTAACGAGAGTAGAACTCAACGATAAGAGCTTCGTTAATTTCAGCAGGTAATTCAGAACGCTCAGGTAAGCGAGTGAAAGTACCTTCTAATTTATCTGCGTCGAAAGTTAGGTAGTCAGGTACGAAGTTGCTTACTTCGATTGCTTCCTTAACGATGTCAAGGTTGCGAGATTTTTCACGTAAAGTGATCGTTTGACCAGGTTTTAATTGGTATGATGGGATATCAACACGTCCGCCATCAACCATGATATGACCGTGGTTAACTAATTGACGAGCTTGACGGCGAGTACGAGCTAAACCTAAACGGTATACTACGTTATCAAGACGAGAATCAAGAAGAATCATGAAGTTCTCACCATGTTTACCAGCCATTTTACCAGCTTTATCAAATAAGTTACGGAATTGGCGCTCATTTACACCATACATGTGACGAAGCTTTTGCTTCTCTTGTAATTGTAAACCGTACTCAGAGATTTTTTTGCGTTGTCCTGGACCGTGTTGTCCTGGAGCATATGGACGCTTTTCTAATTCTTTACCTGTACCACTTAATGAAATACCTAAACGACGAGAGAGTTTCCAGCTTGAGCCTGTATAACGAGCCATGCTAACTCCTCCTTTATGTTTTTATTTTGCATAAAATAAAAACCAGACTGACTAACAATCATGCACATTTTATTTTCATGTATCCTCGCTCCAGCAGCATAGAGTTACTCGATACACCTCCTTAATATAAAAAGGGGAATAAAATGAATTCACCATTGCACCATCAATAGGCTGCATATTTTATACACAACGAACATTATATGTTTTTCTATGTATAAAGTCAAGGACCTTTACATAAATATATAATTTTTTGAAATAATCATTACTAAAGTATAAACTAAGTTCATTTCATTTCATTTCAATTGGAAATAAAAATATTTACTCTACTATCTATAGAATTGATTTATGATATAATGTATGAGTAATTTGACTTAGTTTAAATTTGTAACTTTTAGTGTGGGTGATTTTATGGGAGAACAATTCGTGATAACTGCTACTAAATGCGCCTTTTTTGATTTTATTAGCAAACATCATAATAAACGTTCATTATCTAATATTGTGGAAAAGCTTTCTGAAACTGTTAAAAGTGAGCTTTCAATTCGTCATGCTGTTTTTTATTTCTATAATAGTAGTGATGAGTTTTACACACAGTCTTCACCAGTTGATGATACCCCATTTAATACGTTCATTCTCAAAGATGGTGAAGCCTATTACTATGGTGATCAAGTTCTACTCCCAATTTTTCGAAAAGATAGACTAAAGGGGATCCTTCAATTAAAGGGCTTTGAAAATGAGTACTCACCAGCAGTTATGAATGAATTAGCAAAAACATGTACATCCTTCTATGCCCATTGTATGGAATTAATACAGGTTACCGAAAATGAGCAGAAGTATGAAAGATTATTTCATTTAACAGAGCAATTTCATGCTTTTATGAATAAAGATGATGTTTTAGTAGAATTAATTACAACATTACAAGAAATGTATACTGAGTTTATTTTCTATTTGTTTTTATCACACGATAATGAAAATAACTTGAATTTACCAATTAAAGATCTCGGATTTGATCATCAAGATGGAAATGAAATAGCTATGGAAGCCTTTGTAACAGGAAAAATACAGTTTTCATTTGATGAAAAGATAAATCAAACGATTTTATATACTCCATTAAAAGGCAAGCAAGGGGTATATGGTGTATTGCAAGTGGTCGTTAATCACGGGATAAACCTGGCTGATCAAGATAAAAACTTTATCATTATGCTTGCAAATGCAGCTGGTACTGCGATGGAAAATGCCCAATTATACGATCAATCAAAGAGATTAATTAAGGATTTACAGCTTATAAATGAAACGTCCCATCGTTTAAATAAAAATTTACGATTGGCAGATACGATGACATATATGACATCAAGAATCATGGAATCTTTTGAAGCTGATGAGGTGGGCTTTTTCTATCAAAATCATCAAAATGAATTTCAAATTTTTCCAGGTAGTACTGAATTTTTTAATACGAATGAAGTGCATGTTTATATCGATTATATAAAAGGAAAACTTGAGAAGAATCTAGAAGGGCTGTTTTTAGGTGATATCACAACATACCTGCCAGATGGCTCCTTTGCATCAGTTATGGCTGTACCAATGGTACAGAGTGATACTCTTCGAGGCTGTGCAATTGTCCTTCACAAAAATTCTTATCATTTTTCATTTGATATGTTTAAACTTCTTCAATCGTTAATTCATCATTCTACATTGGCCCTATCTAATTCCTTATTACGAGAAGAGTTAGAAACGTTAGTTAAAACTGACCAATTAACACAATTATACTCACGTAATTACATGAACACTTGTATAGAGAACTCAATGAAAGCTGATCGTCAAGGAACATTTTTATTAATTGACATCGACAATTTTAAGGGAGTTAATGATACATTCGGTCATCAAGTTGGAGACGAAGTTTTGGTTCAGGTTGCCAATATTATTAAAAGTAATAGTAGAGAACATGATATTGGAGCAAGATGGGGTGGCGAGGAATTAGCTGTTTATCTGCCACAAGTTGACCTTGAAGCAGGAACCGCCATTGCCGAAAGAATTGTAAAAAAGGTTGCGGAAAATACAAATCCCTCAGTGACAATATCTTGTGGAGTATCCTATTGGATTGCTGAAAATGAACGTAATTATAATCAGTTATTCAGCCGCGCTGATAAGGCGTTATATGTTGCTAAAAACCTAGGGAAAAATCAAGTGGTCGTTGAGGATGATATTCATTAAAAAAGGTGAGCTAAGTAGCTCACCTTTTTTACATATATTGAACCAAAACATCTACAAAGTTTTCTAAAAACACTTGATCTTCTTCATTGAATCGATCTTTTATCGGGCTGTCAATATCCAACACGCCAATCACTTCACCGTCAACGATCAGAGGAACAACAATCTCTGAATTAGACGCTGCATCACATGCAATGTGTCCCGGGAACTGATGAACATCTGCAATTCGCTCTGTTTTTTTATTAGCTGCAGCTGTACCACAAACACCTTTTCCTACAGGAATTCGAACGCATGCAGGTAATCCTTGGAAAGGTCCTAATACAAGTTGACCTTCTTTCATTAAATAAAATCCAACCCAATTGATGTTATCTAAAAATTGATTTAATAGAGCCGAAGCGTTTGCTAAATTAGCAATGCGATCTTCTTCCCCCTCTAGTAAAGCTTTTAATTGATTTATGACCAATGAATATTGTTCTGACTTTTTACCATTGTATTTTTCGACATGAAACATCTAAATTACCTACCTTTTGATAAATTTCCCTTATGATGAAGAACTTTGTCGAGCGAATCATAAAGGAGTTTGATACTGAATGATTGAAGATATTATATATGAATAGGAGGTGTAATGACTATGACTCAAACAAACTCCCGTGATACAAAACAAAAGATACTTGATGCTGCCATTTACTTATTTAACTCTAAGGGATTTACTGGTACCTCTGTAAGAGAGATAGCCAATAGAGCCAATGTGAATGTTGCCCACATTTCATATTATTTTAAAGGAAAAGGTGGACTTCTTGAATATCTTGTATCACATTATTATGAAGGTTATCTTAAAATCATTGAAGAAAATTACTCACATATACAATATGGAAACACCCATGATGTGCTTAGTAAAATGATTTTAGATTTATTGCATTATCAGCATGAAAACCGTCAACTTTCTCGATTAGTGTATCGTGAAGTGACAGTAGACTCTGTTTTAAATCGTGAGGTGATGACAACCTATTTAACCAAAGAAAAATATTACATTAAGTCACTATTAGAACAAGGGATCGAGGAAGGACATTTTCGAAAGGGATTTATCCCGCATTTAATCATCCAACTTAGAAGTCTATTGCATATGCCGTATTTACAGCCTCAATACATGAGTGAAGTCCTTCATATTCAACCTCACGAAGCATACTTTGTGCATCAGTATTATAAAGAGTTGAAATTATGGCTAAATTCGTTGTTAGTAGACAAGTTCTCACAAGATCGTAATCTACTTGCTATTCGATAACTGCTCAAAATATTTATAGTTCTTTCCAACATCCCTAGCACTGTGGGCATCTGACCCATAGATGAGAGGGATTTCTTGTTTTATTGCCATTTTTGCAATTTCATCATTAGGATAGACTTCACCACAATATTCTTTTCTTAACCCTGCTACATTATAATCTATTTCCAGGTTTTTTTCTTTAATCGAAGTTAAAATATCAAGTATCCACTTTTCATTTGAGAAGGTAACAGGGAAAAGTTTTTGAAATTTGTTTGCAAGCGTTATGTGCCCAATTCTTTTTGGTTTATAGTTTCCTAAATCACTATTAATTGAGTGAAGAACTTCATTGTAATAGGTTTCATGTAGTACTTTTAATGAACCTGTTTCGAAAATCATTTCATTAAAGGTTTTATCATCAAAATCCATACAATAATATTGGTCTTTTATCTTTAAAAAGTGAACAGATAAAATACTATCATCTAAGTATTTTCCATACTCATTTAAAAAATTAGTAGTTTCTTTTTCATAATCTCTTATATAGTCAATTTCCAAACCAACATTAATGGTAATTGAAGTTTGATATCTTTCTTTTAATAAAAGGATACTTTCAAAATAATCGCCAAGTTCTTCTAGTTTCATGGCACTATCTTCTTGTGGTGTTGGATCTTTAAAGCCTTTTGGAAGTGGAGCGTGTTCAGTAAATGTCAGGCAGTTAAACCCCTCTTTTATAGCCTGTTTAATATATAACTCCAGTTCATCAGTTGATCCATGTGGACAAAATGGTGTGTGAACATGTCCATCCTTCTTTAGCGGCATATTTTCTCCCCCTTTTGCTGTAACCATAAAATTTATCTTGTCATCAAGTTACACGTTTCAGCCTGTTTATTAAAGATATAGATGCCCTTTCATCATAACTGGACAAATAATGTAAAAAATTTAAAATTTGTGGTCAAAAAATGTCGTTTACATGGTATCATAAATACATTGAATTAACATTAACAAAGTCTTAGAATATATATGATTTTTTAAGGATTTTTAATAGCTTGTTAATTGTATGTTAAAAAAGGAGACTCTAAAGAGAACAATACTAATTAACAACAATAAACATATTCAACATACGAAAAAATAAATAGATACTTAATAACGCTTATCAGCATGATGTTGAAAGATGTACATCATCCGGGAACTCTTCCCTGTCATGAGGATTTTGTGTAGTACGAGGGGGCCAACTATGGAAGTTTTAATTGGAATTGTCCTTCTGATATGTATTGTATTTGGTGCGGGATACATGTTTAGAAGAAAAATATATAAAGAGGTTGATCGTCTAGAGGCACGTAAGATTGAAATTATGAATCGCTCAATTATCGATGAGTTATCGAAAGTAAAAGAGTTGAAAATGGTTGGACAAGCAGAAGAATTGTTTGAACAATGGAGAGCTGAGTGGGATGAGATTATTACAACTCAACTTCCTGAAGTAGAAGAGTTACTTTTTGATGCCGAGGATTTCGCTGATAAATATCGATTTAAAAAGTCACAAGGTGTTTTACAACATATTGACACTGTCCTTTTAACTGTAAATGAAAATATCGATAAGATTATTGAAGAAATTAATGAGCTTGTTACGAGTGAAGAGAAAAATACAGTTGAAGGTGAAGAAGTAAAAGACCAGTATAAACGAGTTAAAAAGACCTTATTAGCTCATAGTCATCAGTTTGGTAAAGCACATCGTAAATTAGATGACGCCTTAACTGAAATAACAGATTCACTTAAACAATTTGATACTGAAACTGAACAGGGAAATTATTTAGTAGCTAGAGAAGTGTTAGTTAAGCTAAAAATGGACCTTGATGTTCTACAAGAAAAAATGAATGAACTTCCTAAATTATTGACGGAATGCTCAGTGACAATTCCAAACTTAGTAAATGAACTAAAAGAAGGATACAAGGAAATGGTAGCATCAGGCTACTATTTAGAGCATATTCAATTAGATTTAGAAATTGAGAAGATAAACAATCAGCTAGAAAAGTTCAAAAAGAAACTAGAAGAAGCTGATCTTGATGATGTACAGGATGGCTTGCAATTCATTCAGGAATCTATTGATAACTTATATGATTTATTAGAAAAAGAAGTTGAGGCTAATCAGTTTGTTAAAAAAGTGAAAGATCAAATACATGATCAATTAGTTGAACTATCAGAACAAAAAGAAGCTACTGTTGAAGAAACAGAGCTTGTTAAACAGAGTTATCAACTTTCAACGACTGAATTAGATAAACAAAAGCTAATTGAAAAGCAGATATTACAGGTTGAGAAGAAATTTGCACATATTCAACAGAACTTATTAAATGACCAAGTGGCTCATTCCATCGTAAAAGAAGATCTTGAAGACATTGATAAACAAATAAAGCAGTTATTAGAAGAACATAATCAATACCGTGAAATGCTTCAAACTCTTAGAAGTGATGAGCTTCAAGCAAGAGATAGCTTAAATCAATTAAAAAGACTGCTTCTTGATACAACAAGATCGGTACAACAAAGTAATGTACCTGGTCTGCCTGTTGAGTTTCTTGAATTAATAGAAAAGGCTAAACGGGACGTTCTAAAGGTAACAACGAAATTGGATGAAATCCCACTTAATATGGTGATTGTTAATGAGTTACTATCAGAGGCTATTCAATCAGTTAAGTCTTTAAAAGAAACTGGGGACGATCTCATTGAAGAGGTATACCTAGTAGAGCAAATCATCCAGTATGGAAACAGATATCGAAGCCGTAATCAGCAACTTGCGACAAAATTTAAGCAGGCTGAAGAATTGTTTAGACATAATGATTACAATGAGGCTTTAAACGTTGCAGCTGCAGCACTAGAGCAAGTAGAACCTGGTTCCTTCGAAAAAATTCGGGAACTAATAGATGAACAAGATAAAACAATATCCTATAAGTAAAATGATAAGAGGAACCAAGTTTCGAAATAGTGGAACTTAGTTCTTCCTATCATTTTTTTATTTAGGAAATGCGAACGATTACGTAATTGTTGAATTGTTTTTCTTTGCAGTCTCAATATGTTATGATTACACATTGATAAAACTAATTGCTTGAATCATTTATTATGAATTCAACTCATTTATAAAATTAACATATAAACATAGCAATTTGGAGGAAGCAAAATGTTGTATTTAGACAACAGTGCCACAACAAAACCATATGATGAAGTTTTGGCAACTTATATGAAAGTTGCCAAAGATTACTTTGCAAATCCTTCTTCCATTCATAAGCTTGGTAGTGAAGCAGAAAGATTGTTAAGTCAATCCAGACAACAGGTTGCCGGACTGCTAGGAGTTTTACCGGAAGAGATAATTTTTACTTCGGGTGGTACAGAAGGAAACAATCTTGCTATAAAAGGAGCAGCTTTTTCTACTAATCATAAAGGAAAACATCTTATAACATCTGCTATCGAGCATCCGTCAGTGTTGGAATCATTTAAACAACTAGAGGAGGTACATAACTTTAACGTGACATACCTTCCTGTTGATCAGAATGGTAGAGTTTCTTCCGAAGATGTTAAGAAGGCGTTAAGAAAAGATACCATTTTGGTTTCTATTATGCATGTTCATAATGAAATTGGCACCATTCAGCCAATTGAAGAAATTGGTCATATGATAAAAGAATATTCAAATGCGCTTTTTCATGTTGATCATGTTCAAGGAATAACAAAGGTCCCACTTGATTTTAATAAAGCTAAAATTGATTTATGTACAATCTCAGGACATAAATTTCATAGCTTGAATGGAACAGGTGTTTTATTTGTACGCAAAGGTGTAGAACTTGCTCCACTTTTTTCTGGTGGTGCACAAGAACTCAATGTTAGATCTGGAACGGAAAGTCTTGCTGGAAATGTAGCTTTGGCAAAGGCTCTAAGGCTGTCAACAGAAAAAGCAGGAAAACAACTAAAACAAGTAAAAATTACACGAGATAAACTTATGCTTGAATTATCAAAAATAGATGGTGTTGAGATAAATACTCCACGAAATCATTCTGCACCACATATACTAAATTTCTCAGTACCAGGCTTAAAAGCTGAAGTACTCATTCATTTTCTTGGAGAAAACAATATTTATGTTTCAACTACATCTGCATGTTCTTCAAGAGATAAAAAGATGAGCAAGGCTCTTTTAGTAATGGGAAAACATGACAGTATTGCCAAATCTGCAATAAGAGTCAGTTTATCGTTAGATGATAATGAAGAAATCATCGAACCGTTTATTAAAGTGCTATTAAAAGGTAAGGAAAAATTAACCAAGGTAATGAGGTAGGATATATGGAATTTGATCACATATTAATTCGTTTTGGGGAAATATCTACTAAAGGGAGAAATCGAAGAAAGTTTGTTGATCGATTAAAAAGAAATATTAGAGAAGTTTTAATGGATTTTCCAAACTTAACATATGAAGCAACAAGAGATCGACTCTATCTGCATTTAAATGGAGAAAAACACGAGGAAATAGTTGAAAAGCTTAAACTTATATTCGGAATTCAATCATTTAGTTTAGCAATTAAATGTAAAAGTGAGATATCACATATTAAGGAAATGGCATTAAAAGCGATCGAAAGTCTATACCAGCCTAATGATACTTTTAAAGTAACGGCTAAGCGGGCAGATAAGCAATTTCCTCTTGATACTAATGAGTTAAATTATCAAGTAGGAAGTCATATTTTAGTTAATACAAATGACTTAACCGTTGATGTTAAAAATCCAATGATTAATGTTCGCGTTGAAGTACGATCTGAAGCAACCTATATAACATGTTTTGACTATAAAGGAGCAGGGGGGTTACCAGTTGGATCTGGTGGAAAAGCGGTCCTTTTGCTATCAGGAGGTATAGATAGTCCAGTTGCTGGTTTTCTTTCATTAAAAAGAGGGGTTGAGCTTGAGGTTATTCACTTCTTCAGTCCCCCATACACGAGTGACCGTGCTAAACAAAAAGTAATTGATTTAACAAGAGAGCTAACTTCCTTTGGGGGGAAAATTACTTTACATATTGTGCCGTTTACAAAGATTCAAGAAAAAATTCAAGAGCAGGTACCAGAAAATTATACAATGACGTCAACAAGAAGAATGATGCTAAAAATAGCTGACAAGCTTCGCGAAAAACAACAGGGCTTGGCGTTAATTACTGGAGAAAGTCTTGGACAAGTGGCTAGTCAAACATTGGAAAGCATGGTTGCGATCAACGATGTAACAAATACACCTATTTTAAGACCATTGATTACAATGGATAAGACAGAAATCATTTCAATTGCAAAAGAAATTGGAACACATGATATCTCTATCCGTCCATATGAGGATTGTTGTACAATTTTCACTCCAGCAAATCCTAAAACAAGACCTAAGGTAGAAAAAGTATCTAGATTTGAAAGCTTCGTTGATTTTGATGAACTTGTAGATGAAGCCGTTTCTAACATAGAAGTATTAACTATTGCAAAAGAGAAAGAAGCTGATTTTGAATCTTTATTTTAAAATTTAGACTATAGTTTTAGTGTTGTAAACTTCACTTATTTGTGAAGAATTACCAACTGAAATAATGAATGAAGCCATGTGTATTTACACATTCTATACTCACAAGGAGGTGATACACATGGCACAAAACAGTGGATCTAATAGCTCAAACCAACTAGTTGTACCTGGTGCTGCACAAGCTATCGATCAAATGAAGTATGAAATCGCTTCTGAATTTGGTGTTAACTTAGGACCAGAAACAACTTCACGCGCTAACGGTTCAGTTGGTGGTGAAATCACTAAACGTTTAGTTTCTTTTGCTCAACAACAAATGAGCGGTTCTTACCAACAATAATTAAATAAATAATGGCTACGAAGGGTGGGGGAAACCCCACTCTTTTCAATGTGAAAAAAGGGGTGTTCCATTTGACTAGAGATGATCGAGAAGAAATAGCAGAAGAATATGATGGTGAAAGAGAACAACGACAAAAACTTCAAAAAAGCCGAAAACAGCAAAGAAAAAGAAGAAATGAACCCAAAAATGCTAAACAAGCAAATGAGCAAAGCTAAGATAAATTTCTAACAGGCCTTATTGGGGTCTGTTTTTCATTTTTTTCTAGTTTTTCATGTCGGATTTCCGCATTTATTCTGTCATAATGAAGTTTCATTAACATTTAAAAACTTTGGACGATTAGGTATAATATGAAGTATAAATGAAGGAGGGGAAAATATGGTAAGAGAAGAACTTCTTGCACCACCAATTTATAATCTAGTTGAAGAAATAGAGAAATATGCTGGAGACTCCACAAAAGTTGCATTAAAATGGGAAAACGAACAAGGTGAGAAAGAGGAAATTACCTACCTTTCATTAATAAATCGAGTAAATCAGATTGGAAACGCTTTAATAGAGCAGGGGTTAAAGCCTGGACAAACAGTTTTAGTAGTGATTCCTAGAGTGATAGATGCCTATGCTGTATATCTGGGAGCGTTAAAGGCTGGGTTAGTTGTTATTCCTAGCTCCGAAATGCTGAAAACAAAAGATTTACAATACCGAATTACACATGGAGATGTAAAGGCCGTTATAAGCTATGGGCTTTATACGGATGAATTTAAAGAGATAAAGGAATATCATACCCTAAAAAAATTTGTTGTAGAGGGAAATAAACAAGATTGGACTTCGTTAGAAGAATTGATATGTTCGCAAAGTACCTCAATGGAACCAGTCCAAACAAAGTCAGATAGTATGGCTTTTATATCTTACACTTCTGGTACAACAGGTAACCCTAAAGGGGTTGTCCATACACATGGGTGGGCTTTTGCTCATTTAAGAACAGCCGCAAAAAACTGGCTAAGCATTGATGAAAATGACGTTGTTTGGGCAACTGCAGGTCCTGGTTGGCAAAAGTGGGTTTGGAGTCCGTTTTTATCTGTATTAGGTTCCGGGGCAACAGGATTGATCTACCACGGGAAGTTTGATCCAGAAAAATACTTACAGCTTTTAGACGATTACAGTGTAAATGTTTTATGCTGTACACCAACTGAATATCGTTTAATGGCAAAGGTTGAAAAACTAGATCAATATTCACTTACAAACTTACATAGTGCTGTATCTGCTGGAGAGCCTTTAAATAGAGAGGTTATTGAAACATTCCAAAAATATTTTAATGTTAAAGTACGCGATGGTTATGGACAAACAGAGAACACTTTACTTGTTGGTGTCCTAAAAGGAATGGAAATTAAGCCTGGTTCAATGGGGAAACCAACACCAGGTAATGATGTGAAGATTATTAATGATGAAAGTGAAGTTTGTGCTGTAGGGGAAGTCGGAGACATTGCGGTTCACCGAGACACACCAGCTTTATTTAAAGAATATTATAAGGATTTTGAACGAACAGCTATGCAGTTCAGAGGTGATTATTATGTAACTGGTGACCGTGCCCGAATGGATGAAGATGGATATTTCTGGTTCGAAGGTAGAAGTGATGATATTATTATTAGTTCAGGATATACCATTGGACCTTTCGAGGTAGAAGACGCTCTCGTGAAACATCCATATGTGAAAGAATGTGCTGTTGTTGCAAGTCCTGACGAGGTAAGAGGAAATGTTGTAAAAGCATTTGTTGTGTTAAGAAATCCTTCATTAGCCAATGAACCAGAGATTATATCGACCCTTCAGCAGCACGTGAAAGATTTAACAGCTCCTTATAAGTATCCTAGAGAAATCGAATTTATTGAAGATTTACCAAAAACAACTTCAGGAAAAATTCGACGCGTAGTATTAAGAGAACGTGAATTAAAGCTTAAACAGGCATAGTATAAAAAAACATGGCTTATTGCTAAGTCTCAATGGTGAAAGTTTTACACTTTTCTATACTATTGTCCAAAAATAACCAGGATGGAATTACTTCCTGGTTATTTTTTATGGAAGTTGAAATGTGGTACCATTCAGTAAATGACTCTTTTAGGTGGAGGAATAATATGGGAACGTTATGGTTTGGTGGAAACATCTACACGTTAGAACAGGAAAAAGGTAAAGTTGATGCTGTTTTTACAAAAAATGGACGAATCGTAGACGTAGGTAGCTATGAAACACTTACTACTCAGTACTCTGATGAAATTATAGAGAAACAGAACCTACAAGGTCATACATTGATTCCAGGGCTGGTTGATAGCCATCTTCATTTAATTGCTCATGGAGAAAAGCTGCTAAGATTGGATTTTTCAAAAACAACTAACTCCAGTGAGATTATTCAAAGTATAAAAAAAAGAGCAGCTGAAGTAAAAAAGGGAAGTTGGATTATTGGAGAGGGTTGGAACGAAAATCAATTGGAGGATCAAAGAATACTTCATCGCTCAGACTTAGATGAGGTATCGCCAGATCATCCTGTTATGTTAAGACGTATATGTCGGCATGCTATTATAGCCAATTCAAAAGCATTGGAACTTGCAAATATTTCGAAAGAATTAGAGGATCCAGCAGGTGGGGTTATTGTCAGAGATCAGGAGCGTAACCCAACTGGATATTTGTTAGATCAAGCACAGGAGCTTGTGCTTAATATCGCTCCGTCCACGACAGTAGAAGAACTAGAGTTTGCTCTTCAAACATCTATTAAAGATTGCTATCAAAAAGGGCTGGTAGGAGCTCATACCGAAGATCTCTCTTATTATGGAAGTTTGGAAAATACGTTAGAAGCTTTTCAAAGAGTATTAAACAATGGCTTAAAATTTCGAAGTCATTTACTTGTTCATCATCTTATCGTTGATGAATTTCAACAGAAAAAGAGAGAGATTGGAGAGTTTGGTGAATTTGGTGCTATGAAAATCTTTGCTGATGGTGCACTTGGTGGAAGAACAGCGCTACTTAGTTTTCCATATAAAGATGAACCAGAAACATCAGGGGTTGCTATTCACACAAAGAAAGAGTTAGAGGGATTGGTCCAAAAGGCGAGACAATATAAGATGGAAGTTGCAGTTCATGTAATTGGTGACCTAGCATTTCAATGGACAATTGAAATTATTAAAAACAATCCACCTCTGAAGGGACAACATGATCGTCTTATTCATGCTCAAATTCTAAGAAAAGATTTAATTGAAAAAGCTAAGAATTTGCCCATTATTTTAGATATTCAGCCTCGTTTTGTAACTAGTGATTTCCCATGGGTTATTGACCGAATTGGGGAAGAGCATTTAGAATCCTGCTATGCTTGGAAAACACTTTTAAATGAAGGAATTCACTGTGCGGGAGGATCAGATGCACCAATTGAACCGGTTGATCCCTTATTAGGAATTCATGCTGCTGTGACAAGAACAAGCGATTATGAGGAAACAGGAAAAAGTTATCTGCCAGAAGAAAAATTATCTATGTACGAAGCTGTTGAGCTTTTTACAAAAGGCAGTGCATACGCTATTCATCATGAACGCGATAGAGGCATGATTAAAAAAGGATATACGGCAGATTTTACAATTTTGGATCAAGATATTTTTACAATTGAACCTGATAAACTCTTAAGTACCAATGTCATGATGACAGTAGTAGATAATGAAGTTGTTTATAAGAAGAATGCGTTGCAAATAACATAACCGAGGAAGGTATTCTTCCCCGGTTTATTAACTGTATTATAAAAAGGTTCTCTGCACTTTTTCCCAAAAAGAATTATCTTTAAGTTTAACCGTTTTAATTGGTTGTTCACTTAAACCGAACTCTAATTCCTGGACATGGCGAATACTTAATGCTTCATTATCCATACCAATAACAGGATAGTCGTTACCATCTTGTACAACCTTAAGCTTTAATTTTCTTTTATCGCTAAGAATAAAGGAAGAGCCTAGAGTACGGTAAAGGTTATTGTTTAATGAAGCTAATTCACTCACTTGTATACATGGTAGCATAGGATCAACGACTGCTCCGTTTACAGACTTGGTATACCCAGTGCTTCCCGTTGGTGTAGAAATCAACATGCCATCTCCTCGGAATGTTTCAAAATGGAGATTATCAATAAAAACATCAATAACAAATGTTTTAATGATGCCTGAACGAATGGAACATTCGTTTAAGCATTTAAACGTTGTTGAATCATCAATTTTCACTTCTAAAACAGGATATCGTCTAACTTCAATTTGTGATTCATTTATTGCTTCTATCATTTTCTCGATATCATCTAAATGAAAATCACAGTATAGACTTAATGTATCATCAACGCCGATGCCAACATACAAACAATCTGATCTGAAATTTGTTTTTCGTGCAGCTTGAAGGAAAGCACCATCTCCTCCGATACTGACAATGATGTTTGCCTTTTTATAATCATTTACAACTATAAAATCACTATTTTTAGCAGCTTCAATTAATGTGTTAATTTTTTCAAGTGTATGTTCCTCTTTTTTGTAGAAAAAGTAAATATTACGACGATCTGTCACAATGATTCCTCCTTAGATATGTAAATCTCCACATTTTTCCTTGAAGATGGTACAATACTTTATGTTGTTTAGTTTACCACTTTTACAAAAGAAAATGTTTCAACATGCTAGATAAATCATAATATACTGCAAAAAAATAGAGGAGGTAAGAACAATGAATGGTAAGCGCTGGGGAGCTTTAGCAATTGCAGCTGTTTTATTTGTATTCTCCATTATTATCAGCTCAACAATGATGTTCCTAAATCAAAGTGAGATGTTCACAGAAGCATTCTCTACTGGTTCAGAGTTTTCCGAGGAAGTCATTGATGAGGGTTCAGAATTTAGTAAAATTCTTGTGTTAAATGTAAATGGAGTGATCCAAGACACAGGCGAAGATGTTACCTCGTTCTTTAGTACAGCGGGATATCAACATCAAACGTTTTTAGATATGATAGAGGCTGCGGGTGAGGATAACACGATAAAAGGAGTCATTTTAAGGGTAAATTCTCCTGGTGGCGGAGTTGTGGAAAGTGCAGAAATACATAAAAAACTTCTTGAGTTAAAAGAAGCTAGCAAAAAACCATTGTATGTATCGATGGGAACACAAGCAGCATCAGGAGGATATTACATTTCTACAGCAGGAGATAAAATCTTTGCTGCACCCGATACGTTAACTGGTTCTTTAGGTGTAATTATGCAGTCTATTAACTATGGAGGATTGGCTGAAAAGTATGGAGTGAAGTTTGAAACGATTAAGAGCGGACCATACAAAGATATTTTTTCACCAACCCGTGAAATGACAGAGGATGAAAGAAACATTCTACAATCAATGGTCGATAATGCTTATGCGGGATTTGTAGATGTTATCACAGAAGGAAGACCATTGTCAGAAGATCAGGTACGAAAGGTTGCAGATGGTCGAGTTTATGATGGAAGACAAGCGAAGGAAATTAACTTAATTGATGAATTAGGTTATTTTGACGATACAGTTAAAGCAATGAAAAAGGATTTGAAAATAGAGGATGCGCAAGTGATTCAATACGGTACAGCTTTAGGTTTTGAAAGCTTTCTAACAATGACTGCTGGCAAAGTATTTAAGGAAGACATTGAACTGTCAAATCTTTATCAGCTTCTATCAAATACAAACTCACCAAGGCTAATGTATTTATATTCTGAATAAGGAGGGCTGTATGTGGACGCTACATATGAGGGGTTAGATCATCATGAAAAGGATCAACCTGTAGAAAAAGAAACAGTTGTAGACTATACAAATCTACTAGCAGGCTTCTGGATTCGTTTTTGGGCATATTTAATAGACCTGATTGTTATTGGTAGTATTAATCGTATCGTTGTTTACCCCCTGTTACAGTTAATAGGCATAGATACAAATGATTCATATATCTTTTCAGTTGTTTCAATTATTACTGCCATTACATTTTTTGCATATTTTGTGATCATGACAAAACTGTTGAAGCAAACCTTAGGAAAAATGGTTTTTGGATTAAAAGTAGTTTCTACTAAGGGAGAAGAAAATTTAAATTGGGGTACAATCTTATTCAGAGAGTTAATTGGAAGGTATATTTCAAAAATGATTTGGGTTGGTTATGTGATTGCAGCATTTACTCCAAAAAAACAAGCTTTACATGATATTTTTGCTGACACCCTAGTTATTCATGAAAAAGTATTTTCAAAATCAATCAAAGAAGAGTCTGTTGTTTAATCAACAGGCTTTTTATTTTGGCTTGAGGTGAAAAGAGTCTTCGAATTCCCAGCAATTTTGTTCTTTATCGCCCTTATGAAGACCATCTCTCTTCGTAATCCTAACAGTTTTAGTCTTCATCTCTCTTATAGTTGTTTAACACCAAGCTTATTTTTTAACCTGTTATATAAAATAGCAGGTTTATTTTAATTTTTAAGAGGTGATAATGCAAAATGAAAGGGTGTGACATAATGGTTTGGATCATAGTCATTATATTGATATTATTATTCCTTTTTTCTCTTATTTTGCTGACAAGACTAACAGTTATCATTGATTTACTTCACGTCGGAGATGATGATCATATAAAAATAAAGTTTCGGGCATGGCTTGGCATAATTCGTTATACGATATCCATTCCCTTAATAAAGGTTGATGATGAAGCTAATGTAATTGTTAAGCAAGAACAGAAGCTTGGTGATGAGAATTCAAACAAAAAGGTGAAAAAGGGAAAAGAAAAGATTACACCTGAAGAGGAAGTAAAAGCGATACATGATGTAAAAGAAATTCTGCAGCATGTAGTGGGATTACATAAAATAGTACGACGGTTTTTAAAGAAAGTAAAAGTGAAAGAATTTGAGTGGCATTCACAAATCGGAATTGGAGATGCTGCCCATACAGGAATGCTGACAGGATTAGTATGGTCGATAAAAGGTGGAGTGGTTGGCATCGTTAGTCAATATATGCAGTTGCATACAACACCTATTATTTCAATTACACCTGAATTTAATGTTTATTGTTCAAGAACAAAATTACAATGTATGATTCAATTTCGAATCGGGCAAGCTATGTTGGCAGGTATTCAGCTTATCAAATATTGGAAAGGTGGTCGCCCTAAACTTAAGACCAAACCATTTTCATTTTTTGCAAATTAGCATGAACTAAGATGGCTATGACCCCTTCTCGATGAGATGAGCATGACCGGTTAAAATTTCTAAAGGAGGCTACATAATGAGTGATCATCCAATTCAAGGGTTAATGAAGACTGCAATGGAAAATTTAAAACAAATGATTGATGTAAATACCATTGTAGGAGATCCTGTTGAAACACCCGATGGAAGTGTAATTTTAACTGTTTCAAAGGTTGGCTTTGGTTTTGCAGCTGGAGGTAGTGAATTTAATTCAGCTAGCAAAGAAGAAGGTGATGGTCAAGGTCAAAAAACACCAAAACTTCCATTTGGCGGCGGAAGTGGTGGTGGAGTTTCAATCACTCCTATCGCATTCTTAATCGTTTCTTCAAATGGAGTGAAGATGCTTCATTTAGACGAGAGCACCCACTTATACGAGAAAATTTTGGAGGCTGCACCTCAAGCGGTTGAAAAAATTCAAGGTATATTTAAAAAGGATAAGAGTAATGACCAAAAGACAGATCCTTTAGAAGATATTAATAACAATCAATCAAGTCAAAATCAAAAACAAGATCTAGACATTTAACTGCCTACTATTAGGCAGTTATTTTTTCGGAAGGTAAAGTTAACTGAACTTTAAAAACATAATAATTGATAATTTTGGAAAGCTAGGCTATATTTACTCTGTACATAATTAAAAGGAGGAGTTCGATATGGCATCTATTACGTTCAAAAATAACCCAGTTACATTACTAGGAAATGAAGTTAATGTTGGTGATCAAGCACCAGATTTTACTGTACTAGCAAATGATTTATCACCAGTTTCACTAGCTGATTCAAAAGGGAAAGTACGTATTATTTCAGTAGTTCCTTCTATTGATACAGGAGTTTGTGATGCACAAACCCGCCGTTTTAACGAAGATGCATCAAAGCTTGAAAATGTTGAAGTGTTAACAGTTAGCATGGATTTACCATTTGCACAAAAAAGATGGTGTGCATCGAATGGTCTTGAAAATGTAAAAACATTATCTGATCACCGTGATGCTTCTTTTGGTGAAGCTTATGGTGTATTAATTAAGGAATTACGTTTATTAGCAAGATCAGTATTTGTTGTAGATTCAAATGATAAAGTAACATATGTGGAATATGTTAGTGAAGCAACGAATCATCCAAATTATGAAGCGGCAATTGAAGCAGCTAAAGCGGCACAATAAGTTTAATCATGTGGGACTGACAATATGTCGGTCCTTTTTCTATTTTTATTTCATTTTCTATTTACTGATTCTAGTACGATTACTTTGACTAAACGAAAAACAATGTCTAGAATGGAAAGAGGTAAAGTGCTAGGAGGAGTAAATGTATGAAAACAATATCAAAGATTGAAAATTTGTTTGCAGTAATAAATGAAACAGCAGATTTACTCGCTCAGGAGTGTAATATTACATACATAGAGGCGTTAGCTGAAACAGGAGAAAACTTATTCCAACAATCTATCTTACAAGAGGATTTAAGTGAGATAACTTCTAAAAGCTTAAAAAGAAAATATGAATCTGTAACGTTAGGTTCGTATGATAGAGAAGAGTTGCGAAAAGCTTTTCAATTAGCAATCTTAAAAGGATTAAAAGATGGTGCACACCCTAATCATCAAATGACACCAGATACAATTGGCTTGTTCTTGGGATATCTTGTTAGTAAATTTGTGGGAAAACAAAACAAACTATCAATTCTAGATCCGGCAGTAGGAACGGGGAATTTACTTACAACAATCCTAAATTATTTAACGATCGAAGAAGTGGATAGTCACGGGGTTGAAGTTGATGATTTGCTTATAAGATTAGCTTATATAAGCGCAAATCTTCAGGAGCATCCTGTTCAATTTTTTAATCAAGATAGCTTAGAGCGATTGTTTATAGATCCAGTTGATCTTGTTGTTTGCGATCTTCCAGTGGGGTATTATCCTAATGATCTGGAAGCAGCAAAATATGAATTAAAAGCTGATGAAGGTCATTCTTATTCACATCACCTTTTTATGGAACAGAGTATCAAGCATATTAAGGAAGATGGATATTTATTTTTTGTTGTTCCTAATTCTTTATTTGAAACAAAAGAAGCACCAAAGTTAAATGAGTATCTACGGAAAGCCGCAATTATACAAGGATTTATTAAATTACCATTATCACTCTTTAAAGATGAAAGACACGGAAAAAGTATTTTAATTCTTCAGAAAAAAGGAGAAAAAGCTACCCAGCCAAAACAAGCAATACTAGCTGAGCTTCCGAAATTTTCAAATAAAGAGGCAATGAACTCCATTATGAAGCAAATTGATAAATGGTTTAGTGAAAACAAGTAATGAAAAACAAGAAAGAGGCTCAAAAAGAGTCTCTTTTTTGTTTTATGATTCAGTACAATTTGATAAGAGATTTTTTATAAAAACAAGTGTAAATTCATTATCTACTGCACCTAATCCATAAGTTGAATTATTTGAATTATACGAATTTTAGGTGTAACCGATTGCAATTTTATCAAGTTCTTGAAATGTCGAAATGTCAGTGTTTAAATGGAAAAGGCAGATAATAATCGGTAGCATTTTGTAGAGAATAAGAAAGTAAAGATTATGATGAATCTCTGTGAAATGATTTTTTCAATATAGACTAACGATTAAATGAAAGATGTCTTGCTGATCGTTTTACATATAAAGAGTTTTTGTTAACGGCAGCTTGTATAAACAAAAAAGGAGAGTTACTAAATGGCAAAAATTATTGCAATCAATGCAGGTAGTTCATCTCTAAAATTTCAACTTTTTGATATGCCAAGTGAGAAAGTATTAACAAAAGGATTAGTTGAAAGAATTGGGATTAACGATTCGGTTTTCAGCATTACTGTAAATGATGAAAAACAAACAGAAGTATCAGATATTCCAGACCATGCTGTAGCTGTTAAAATTTTATTATCTAAGCTTACAGGTTTAGGGATTATTCAATCTTTAGATGAAATAGATGGAATTGGACATCGTGTTGTACATGGTGGAGAAGTATTTAATGACTCTGTTTTAATTACAGATGAAACACTTGCTAAGATTGAAGAGCTTTCTGATTTGGCACCACTTCACAATCCAGCCAATGTTGTAGGAATCAAGGCTTTCAAAGAAGTTCTTCCAAATGTTGAGGCTGTTGCAGTATTTGACACAGCATTTCACCAAACCATGCCAGAACAATCTTTCTTATATAGCCTGCCTTATGAATATTACGAAAAATATGGAATTCGTAAATATGGTTTCCATGGAACTTCCCATAAGTATGTATCAGAGCGTGCAGCAGAAATCTTAGGAAGACCTGTAGAGCATTTACGATTAATTTCATGTCACTTAGGTAATGGAGCAAGTATTGCTGCAATTGAAGGCGGTCGCTCTATTGATACATCTATGGGCTTCACACCACTAGCAGGTGTAGCAATGGGTACACGTTCAGGGAATATTGATCCGGCTTTAATACCATTTATTATGGAGAAAACAGAAAAGACAGCTGATGAAGTGCTGGATATCTTAAATAAGAAAAGCGGTATTTTAGGGATTTCTGGTCTTTCAAGTGATTTACGTGATATCGAATCAGCTGCTAAAGAAGGCAACGAGAGAGCAGAAACAGCATTAGAAGTGTTTGCTAGTCGTATTCATAAATATATTGGTTCTTATGCTGCAAGAATGTCAGGTGTTGATGCAATTATTTTCA
Organism: Bacillus sp. AFS040349; assembly: GCF_002577655.1. NCBI lineage: Bacteria > Bacillati > Bacillota > Bacilli > Caryophanales > Bacillaceae > Bacillus > Bacillus sp. AFS040349. The sequence goes on from NZ_NUMC01000007.1 coordinate 145,900, forward strand.
CAGCCGGTATTGGTGAAAATAGTACAGAAATTCGTGCACGTGTATTAAAAGGTCTTGAATTTATGGGGATTTATTGGGATCCTGCACTTAATAAGGTTCGTGGAGAAGAGGCATACCTTAGCTATCCACATTCACCAGTAAAAGTATTAGTAATTCCTACAAATGAAGAAGTAATGATAGCAAGAGATGTAGTAAGAATGGCAAAATAATCATGTTTCTTAAAGGCAACCTTAAATGGTTGTCTTTTTCTATGAAGATTAAAAATGGTATGCTGGGTTAAAGTGTTTTATTTAACCAGCATACCGGGGTATTGTTTAGAATTATTTTTACAGGAATTATATAAAATCATTAATACTTAACACCTACAAACTTCAATTCTTTTTTATCATTTCCACTGTCTATGATCAATTGTTTTACCTTTGAGACCGCATCAATCATTCCATTGGCTTTGATAATAATTTCATCTGAATCAATCGTAAACACGAAATGTTTCATCTTCAACACTCCTTCTTTATTTTGATTGTGTTAATCATATGTTAGAGTACAACATCATTCTATAGGATTGTTATATTTCGTTACATGCTTTTCTTGTCGAAAGAAAATAGATGTAACAAAAACTTCAAATTTGATGTCTTTTCACAATTTTTAAATGCAACGATCTTTACAAAATCAGTTCCTTTGTTATTATTCTGATTCTGGGCTTTTATGTTATGATAAAAATAACAAGTTCACCAAATAATACCTACTTTGCTTAGAGTAAGGAGATCATGAGGATGAATGAATTGAGTCGTGAGAAAGCTATATTAGAGGAAATTAAAACATGGGAAATTGACCTTCAAAATGATGGTCGTACAGATTTTCAAAGAACGTTTGACAGGTGGCTTACTCGGAAACTTGATGACATACCTGAGCGAATGCAGAAGGTGTTTTATGAAAAAGTGGATACGAGTCTTTTTAACCTGCACTCTGTTATTCAAAATTCATTTATACAGAAAGATGCGAAAAGTCAAATACTGTTGTCTGCAAGAGCATTGAACAATCGTATTCAGCAGATCAGTGATTTACATTTCCTTTCGATCGATCAGCTTCATTACTTAGCTGATTTACAGAGTTCTAAACACCGGCTTTATTCCTTTTTTCAAGGAGGTATCACTGGTACAGGAGGAATGCTTCTCACAAGTGCTGATATTCCATTGCAGGCAGTTATGAATCTAAGAGCCATTCAAATGATTTCTATGTGTTATGGTTATGAGATAAATAATCCATATGAAATGATGACTTCGTTAAAAGTGTATCATGCCGCTTTAATGCCAAAACATTTACAATACGAACAATGGATTAAATTAAAGAAAGAACTCCAATCGGATAATGGGATGAATTATTTTTATGAAGGTAACGAGGATATGGCTGACCAAAATAGCATAAAGTATATTCTTGCTCAAATTGCGAAGCTTTCTGTCTTATCTTTATTTAAGAGAAAATTGGTCGCAGGGATTCCACTTGTTAGTATGATGATTGGTGCTGCTGGAAATTATCAATTTACACGGCAGATAACGGAATTTGCAAATAATTATTATCAATATAGACTTATTTCTGAAAAAACTAGTCAGTAGCAGGAGGGTATCATGAGTACTGAAGAACATAAGTTACACGCTCCTGATCATATAAGGTGCAAGGTTGTAACAATTAGTGACACAAGAGATAAAGGAACTGACAAAAGTGGTCAGTTAATAAAGAAATTATTAGAGGAGAATGGCCACATCATAGTTGATTATGAAATCGTCCGTGATGAAAAAACATTGATTCGCAGTTCTGTTTTAAAAGGGTGTGAAACAAGAGAGATTGATGTTGTCTTAACAAATGGGGGTACTGGGATAGCGAAAAGAGATGTGACGATTGAAGCAGTTGAATCGTTAATTGAAAAAGAAATACCAGGCTTCGGTGAGATCTTTCGTATGCTTAGCTACCGGGATGATATTGGCTCTGCCGCCATTTTAAGTAGAGCTGTAGCTGGAGTAGCAATGAATACTGCGATCTTTTCTATGCCAGGTTCATCTGGTGCTGTTAAGCTGGCAATGGAGAAGTTGATCCTTCCTGAACTAGGTCATGTAGTTAGAGAGGTTAAGAAGGACTTAATATGAAATAGTTAAAGAAGGCTAGAATTAGCCTTCTTTTGTTTTAGCTATGCGTTTTAACTGGTGACACATGTTGGGTTGCTCTAAACCATATCCACAAATCATTTATGATAGAAGCAAGCTCCGCAATTTCCCCGTTTAATTCACAAGATGTATCAAAATCTTCCTCATGGTTAAGTAGCTCCTGCTTCCTATTTATTTCTTTTTCTACCTCTATAATTTTGTCAGGAATATGACCACGGATTTTTTCCCACTCTGTTAATATGAGGTTTTGAGTTTGCATACTATATGTTGTCCATGGTTTATCCAGGGTTGGAATCATTATTTTAAGTCTAGGATCATAGGTAAAGTGTTCGCTCAATTTTTCTCCTTCTTCCATTCATGATCTTTCCTTATTTTACAATAGTGGAATCAAATCATCTATAAGTACGTAACATTTTTAAATGAACCGTATATATTAACTTGAGCAATACAGAAAAATTTATTTTTATACAAAGAATTAAGAAAATATACATTTTTCTATTGACGAAACAGGGAAACAGTTGGTAAAGTGTTATCTATACAATAAATGTATTTTTATAAACATATATTAATTTTTATACAACTGAGGAGGAACAATTAGATGAAAAAGGTTGTTTTAGCATATTCCGGAGGATTAGATACCTCTGTTGCAGTTAAATGGTTACAAGAACAAGGTTACGCTGTTGTTGCGGTTTGCCTTGATGTAGGTGAAGGAAAAGATACAGCATTTGTACAACAAAAAGCTCTTCAAGTAGGTGCTGTTGAATCATATATGATTGACGCTAAAGAAGAATTCGCAAAAGATTTTGCGCTAGTTGCTTTACAAGCACATACACTTTATGAAGGAAAATATCCGTTAGTTTCTGCTTTATCTCGTCCATTAATTGCTAAGAAGTTAGTTGAAATTGCAGAAAAGGAAAACGCGGTTGCAATTGCACACGGCTGTACTGGAAAAGGAAATGACCAAGTACGTTTTGAAGTTTCAATTAAAGCATTAAATCCTGATCTTGAAGTTCTTGCTCCAGTAAGGGAGTGGGGATGGTCTCGTGAAGAGGAGATCGAATATGCGTCTAAACATGGTATTCCGATTCCTATTAATTTAGATAGCCCATATTCAATTGACCAAAATCTTTGGGGAAGAAGTAACGAGTGCGGTATTTTAGAAGACCCATGGGCTGCTCCTCCTGAAGGTGCATATGATTTAACAACACCAATTGAAAAAACACCAGATCAACCGGAAATGATCGAAATTCAATTTGAGCAAGGTGTACCAGTGAAGATTAATGATAAAGCTTATCCATTACATGAATTAATTCTTGAATTAAATCAAATTGCTGGTAAGCATGGTGTAGGTCGTATCGATCATGTAGAAAATCGTCTTGTTGGTATTAAATCTCGTGAAGTTTACGAATGTCCTGGTGCAATGACACTAATTAAGGCTCATAAAGAGTTAGAAGATTTAACATTAGTGAAAGAGGTTGCTCATTTCAAACCAGTGATTGAACAAAAGCTTGCAGAACTTATTTATAACGGCTTATGGTTCTCACCATTAAAATCTGCTTTACACGCTTTCTTAAAAGAAACACAAACATATGTAACAGGTACTGTAAGAGTGAAATTATTCAAGGGTCATGCGATTGTTGAAGGAAGAAAATCTGAGTACTCTCTATATGATGAGAAACTTGCAACATATACGAAAGATGATGCATTTGATCACAATGCAGCAATTGGCTTTATCGAATTATTTGGACTTCCAACAAAAGTAAACAGCATGGTGAAAAACAACAAGAAGGTGGAAGTATGAAAAAACTTTGGGGTGGTCGCTTCCAAAAAACCCCTGAACAATGGGTGGATGAGTTCGGCGCATCCATCCATTTTGATCAGGAATTAGTTGAGGAAGACATCACAGGTAGTCTCGCACATGTTGAAATGCTTGGTAAGTGCGGAATTATTACTCAAGACGAAGCAAACCAAATCACAAAAGGTTTAACTTCACTGTTAGAAAAAGCGAAAAAGAATGAACTAACTTTTTCTGTAAACTATGAAGATATTCATCTAAATATCGAAAAACTATTAATTGATGAGATTGGTCCTGTTGGAGGGAAATTACATACAGGAAGAAGCCGTAACGATCAAGTAGCCACTGACATGCATCTTTATTTGCGTAAACATGTTGCAATGGTTGTTGAATTAATTGAGGGCTTGCAACAATCGCTAATTGGCAAAGCTGAGGAACATGTTGAAACAATTTTACCTGGGTACACTCATCTTCAACGTGCACAACCAATCTCATTTGCCCATCATTTAATGGCCTATTTTTGGATGCTTGACCGTGATAAACAGAGATTTACTGAATCACTAAAAAGAATAAATATTTCGCCGCTTGGCAGTGCTGCACTTGCTGGAACTACCTTTCCGATTGACCGTGCATATACTGCTGAAAAGCTGAATTTCGATGGCATCTATGAAAATAGCTTGGATGGGGTAAGCGACCGCGACTTTATTATTGAATTTCTTAGCAACAGTTCATTGCTAATGATGCATTTATCACGCTTCTGTGAAGAAATTATTTTCTGGTGTTCGCAAGAATTTCAATTTATTGAACTTGATGACACTTACGCAACAGGAAGCAGTATTATGCCACAAAAGAAAAATCCTGATATGGCTGAGCTAATTAGAGGGAAAACAGGTCGAGTGTATGGAAACTTAATGTCACTTTTAACTATTTTAAAAGGACTTCCACTTGCTTATAACAAAGACCTTCAAGAAGATAAAGAAGGAATGTTTGATACCGTAAAAACGATTGAAGGAAGTCTTCAAATCTTTATCGGTATGATTGATACATTGAAAGTAAACAAAGAGAAGATGGAAAAAGCAACATCAGAAGATTTCTCTAATGCTACTGAACTTGCAGATTATTTATCAACAAAAGGTATGCCATTTAGAGACGCACATGAAGTTGTTGGGACTTTGGTTTATCAATGCATTCAATCAGGAATTTATTTAAAGGATCTGCCTTTTGAAGAATATAAAAAAGCCTCCTCTTTATTTGAAGAAGACTTATATGAAATGATCAATCCTTACGAAGCAGTAAGAAAACGTATGAGCGCTGGTGGGACTGGCTTTGAAATGGTCAAACAAGCACTGGAAAAGGCAAAGAAAACGTTAAGCTAAAACAATTTCCTAAAAAATAAAAAACAGTAATTAACAGTATAAGCTCCTTATTTTCAGATAAACTAATCGCGAGCATTTGAAAATAAGGAGCTGAAAACTGTGAAAGAAAGAAGAGTTACGAGACAAACGTATTACTACGACCACCTTGGCGAACAAGAAACAATGCAACAATTAACTGATTCTTATTCAAGTGGGGTTGTCGAACAGCAATATGATCCAAACTTTTTACAAGAACATTTTCGAGCAATAAGAAAAGATTAAAAGTATGTCATGCTGGCTTAAGATGAGTCAGCTTTTTTAATCCTCAAAAACCCTACTAATTTTCCTCAAATCCTTTTCAAAACAAGATAATTGTAAAATCTCTCATTTATCAGCACAATAGAAGTAGTAATGGATAGATCTATCAGTTATTGTGATAATATCGAAGTAATCCATTCCAATTATAAAAAATAAACAGTTTTACAAAGGAATATTCCTTTAGATAAAGCGTATTAATGATTGATATCCTTTTAAGGACAAGTTAAATGGGGAGGAAGATATCGTGAGACATGCCCTTATTACTGCAGGATCTAAAGGGTTAGGAAAAAAGGTCACTGAAGAGTTTTTACAACGCGGGTATTCAGTAACAATTAATTATCGAAAAGACATAGAAGCAGTAGAAAACCTCAAAAATACCTATTCACATCTATCAGATCGTATTCTTTTTGTTCAAGGTGATGTTACGAAAAAAGAAGATCTCACAAACATGATTGATTTAACGATTGAACGGTTCGGTAGAATAGATTGTTTGATAAATAATGCTGGTCCACACATATTTGAAAGAAAGAAGCTTGCTGATTATACAGACGAAGAATGGTATCAAATGATAGAAGGAAATTTAAGTTCAGTCTTTCATTTGTTCAAAAAGATTATTCCGATCATGAGGCAGCAAAGATATGGAAGAATTATTACATATGGTTTTCAAGGAGCCGAATCCTCTCCGGGTTGGCTTCATCGCTCTGCTTTCAGTGCTGCAAAGGTAGGTCTTGTATCACTAACGAAATCAATAAGCATTGAAGAAGCAGAACATGGGATCACCGCTAATATGATCTGCCCAGGAAACATTGTCGGAGAAATGAAAGAAGCAACGATTGAGCAGTCTAGAATAATGAGTGATGTTGAATCGAAAACACCAATTGGCCGTTCCGGTACAGGAGAAGATATTGCAAGAACTGTTGCTTTTATATGTGATGAAAATTCGGACATGATCACAGGCTCCATTATTGAAGTTACTGGTGGAGCAAACGTAATACACCGGTTTCATGTCTGAAAACAAGAAAATATCTGTTCTTATAAAAAATTCACTAACCTGTCTTATTGCGTCATCATATGATGAAATATGGTCATACTGATAAGAACGCAAATTAAAGGGTGAATACTTATGAAAATCGGCATTCCAGCTGAATTGAAAAATAATGAAAACCGTGTAGCGATGACGCCAGCCGGAGCAAATCAGTTAATAAAATCTGGACATGAAGTTTGTATTGAAACGAATGCAGGGTTAGGATCCGGCTTTACAGATGAGCAATACAAAGATGCTGGTGCAACGATTGTGAAAACAGCTGCTGAGGCTTGGTCAATGGACATGGTAATGAAAGTGAAAGAGCCGTTAAAAGAGGAATTTTCCTATTTTCGTGATGATCTGATTTTATTTACTTATTTACATCTTGCGGCTGAACCAGAGCTTACAAAAGCTTTGATTAATCAAAAGGTAACATCGATTGCATACGAAACTGTACAGCTTTCAAATGGGTCACTTCCTCTATTAACACCAATGAGTGAAGTTGCCGGCAGAATGGCCTCGCAAATCGGTGCTCAACTATTAGAAAAGCCAAAAGGTGGTAAAGGAATTTTGCTAGCTGGAGTCCCCGGTACACAAAGAGGACGTGTGACAATTATAGGCGGTGGTGTAGCTGGTACAAATGCCGCCAAAATTGCATGTGGATTAGGGGCAGAGGTTACGATACTTGATACAAACTCGGACCGGCTAAGGCAGCTTGATGATTTATTTGGAAAAGACGTATCAACAATCATGTCTAGCCCCCTCACAATATCAGAATCAGTTCAACGAGCAGACCTAGTTATTGGGGCTGTGTTAATTCCTGGGGCAAAAGCACCAAATCTTGTTTTTGCTGAGGATGTAAAGGCAATGGGTAAGGGCTCTGTGATTGTTGATATTGCCATTGATCAAGGCGGCATTTTTGAGACAATTGACAGGTTAACGACCCATGACAATCCAACATATGAAAAACATGGTGTTCTACATTATGCTGTAGCTAATATGCCAGGGGCAGTTCCAAGAACATCCACATTGGCATTAACAAATGTCACTGTACCCTATGCAAATATAATTGCAACCAAAGGTTACCAAAAAGCTTGTTTAGAAGATTCTGCGCTGTTGAAAGGATTGAATACGTTGAAGGGATTTGTAACGTATAAAGCAGTTGCCGAGGCACATGGACTATTTTTTAAGGATGCTACTTCATTAATGGATTCACGAGTATAACACCACATGAAAAACTTAGTGAAAGCTAGGTTTTTCATGTAAACGTTTAGCTAGAAATAAAAATGGGTAAAGTTTTAGTGGACTATCTTATTCATTTAACCATTTAACATATAAGGAGTTGAATAAAATGGAAGTTTCATATCACGGCCATGCAGTTGTACAAGTAGCAGCACACAATAAAAAAATCATTATAGATCCATTTATTACTGGCAATGAATTAACAGATTTGACAGCTGATTCAGTTGAAGCAGATGTTATTATTCTTACACACGGTCATAATGATCATGTTGGGGACACAATAGAAATTGCCAAGAAAAATAATGCTTTAGTTATCGCCCCATACGAGCTGGCGGTTTACATAGGGAAAAATGGAATTGATATTCACCCAATGAATATTGGGGGAGCATATGATTTTGATTTTGGCAGAGTAAAACTAACACAGGCTTTTCACGGGTCAAGCTATCAAGAGCCGGATGGTACCATTATTTATACTGGTATGCCATCAGGTATTTTATTAACATCTGAAGGCAAAACAATCTATCATGCAGGTGATACTGCACTCTTTACTGATATGAAAATGATTGGAGAACGAAATTCAATAGACCTTGCATTTTTACCAATCGGAGATAATCTAACAATGGGTCCTGAAGACGCAAAGGATGCAGCTCTTTGGCTAAACGCAAAGAAAGTCGTTCCTATCCATTATGATACTTTTCCAGCAATTAAGCAGGATCCAGAAAAATTCGCTCAATCCTTACCAGAAGGCATTGGCCTGCCATTAAAAGTGGGAGAAAAATACGAGCTTTAATAGGATAGTTCATATAATGTGGAAAAAAGATTTACAGAATGTTTAGAGTTGAAAACCACAAGCCAAGTTTATACGTGTTGCTTTTAAACCTGTTTTTATAAACTTAGTGGAATGAAGAGGAAGAAAATGACTCCTGCGGGAGGTAGAGGAAAGGCTGAGACCCCGCAGGCAAAGCCGAGGAGGCTCAGCTTCCTCCCCGCGGAAAGCGATTGTCTGGAGCGTAATGAAACGGACAATTTATTGGGGTTACTGTGTTAGAAATAAAATAGTAAAAATAGCGCAAAATGATAGTATGCTATCAGAAGAAGCAAAGAATCTCATTCATTGCTTCTTTTTTTATGTGTACATGCATAAAATGAAACAAAGCTTTTATAGAAAGGATGAATCAAGATGAAAAACCTAATGTACGCATTAATAGCATTAATGATGCTCTATTTTGGACTTCAACATATCTCACTTTCGGGCAATCAAACGCAAACTGTATTTGCTATGAGCTGGTTGTGCTTAGCGATTTTTGTTATTGGTGGAAACTTTGCTCATTATTTGTACCGACCAAAGCAACAGGTTCAAGCAAAGCAGTTAAAATCATATAAGCAAATTCAGAAAAAGAGACAAAGACAAACACTGCGTTGATATAAGCCTTCTTCACCCTTATAATAAAAGTGGATTAGTTTGTTTTTTAAACCGTATTTGTGCGGTCTTATTAGATAAATGCACTAATATAAAAAGGGTGATGCGGCTTGGCTACAAAGCACGAGCAAATTTTGCAGTATATAACTTCACTGCCAGTTGGTGAAAAAATTTCTGTCAGACAAATTGCGAAGGATATAAATGTTAGCGAAGGAACAGCATATCGTGCAATTAAAGAAGCAGAGAACAAAGGATATGTTAGTACGATAGAACGTGTTGGAACGATTAGAATTGAAACAAAGAAGAAAGAGAACTTTGAGAAATTAACATATGCTGAGGTTGTTAATATTGTTGAAGGGCAAGTTTTAGGTGGACGGGCAGGTTTACATAAAACATTAAATAAATTTGTCATTGGTGCGATGAAACTTGATGCCATGATGCGATATACAGGTGCAGGGAACTTACTTATAGTCGGGAATCGTACAACTGCCCATCAATATGCGCTTGAAGCTGGTGCAGCAGTATTGATAACAGGTGGTTTTGATACAGAAGATAGCGTGAAAAAATTAGCTGATGAGCTGGAGCTGCCAATTATTTCAACAAGCTATGATACTTTTACGGTTGGTGCCATGATCAATCGAGCAATTTATGATCAGTTAATTAAGAAAGAAATCGTACAGGTGGAGGATATTCTTACACCGATTGATAAAACAATCTGTTTATCAACGTCTGATACGGTGGCAACTTGGTATCAACATAACTATGAAACCGGGCATGGTCGGTTTCCAGTGATAGATCAGAACTTAAAAGTGCAAGGAATTGTTACCTCTAAAGATATTATGGGGAACGACCATTCAACCATAATCGAAAAAATAATGACTAAAAGTCCGATTACAGTAATTGGTAAAACTTCTGTCGCATCAGCAGCACAAATGATGGTTTGGGAAGGGATCGAAATTTTGCCGGTAGTAGACCAGCAGAATAGATTGCAAGGGATTATTAGTCGTCAAGATGTTCTCAAAGCTCTTCAAATGATCCAACGTCAACCACAAATTGGTGAAAAACTTGATGACATCGTGACAAATCAATTTATAACTATTGATGATGAATCAAAACGCAGTAGTATTTTTCGATGTGAAGTAACTCCGCAAATGACAAATCACCTTGGCACCATTTCTTATGGGGTTTTTACGACACTTGTTACAGAGTCCGTTAATCGTTATCTAAGAGCACAGAAAAAAGGTGACATTGTTGTTGAAAATATCACAATATACTTTATTAAACCTGTTCAAATGGAATCAGTGCTTGAAATTCACCCGAAAATATTAGAGGTTGGTCGTAAGTTTGGAAAAATTGATATAGAAGCATATAGCGACGGTATAGTCGTAGGAAAAGCGATGATGATGGTTCAATTGATTGAGAGATAAAACAAGGAAAAAATAGGGTTAGCTGTTTTTATAAAACAGTTAACCCTATTTTTTTCGAGAGATTCGTTACTGTTGCTCTTTTATTTCTTTTAGAACATATGGAAGATAATGCTTGTAAGCTCGGTATCCTGCCCAAGCACTGCCAAAACCGATTAACAGAAAAATAATTCCCACAACAAATGATAAGGTTGAGCGAAACATAAATAATTGATTAAGCCCAAAAAATGCAACAAACAGACCTAATGCAATGCTAGCTTTCGCAGATATCCAACTTTTCTCCGCTTGCTTATTTGATCGGTATGCTTTGACCCTATAGTACAAATAGAAAGCTAGTGAAAAAATAATAAGTACAACTAAAACTGGCATATAAAAACCTCCACTACTGAGATGAGTATTTTTTCTACTCTTGCATCTAGTAAGGTAAAAAAGAAGAAATATCTTCTTAAACAACCTATAATAAAAGATAGCATGTTTAGTTTAACATGTCTTTAACTAAATACGATGAAATGAAAATCCTGAAGATTCATTCTTTTTTAAAATTTGTATTTATGATTTAATAAACTATATAGAGAGAAAAGGAGACCAAAATGAAACAACAAATACTTGATGAAATTAGCCAAAATGACACAATTATCATTCATCGCCATGTTCGTCCAGATCCGGATGCCTATGGCTCTCAATGCGGTTTGGCTGAAATGATAAAAGCTACATACCCAAATAAGAAAATCTATGTTGTAGGAGAATCTGAGCAATCGCTTGAGTTTCTATATAAAATGGATCATATTTCAGACGAGATATACCAAGAAGCACTTGTTATTGTATGTGATACAGCAAACCAAGCCCGCATCAGTGATCAACGTTATAAAACAGGTAAAAAATTGATTAAAATCGATCACCATCCAAATGAGGATCAATACGGAGATCTTTTGTGGGTGGAAACTGAAGCAAGTGCTACAAGTGAAATGATTTATGAACTGTACTTAGAAGGTAAAGATCACGGCTTTAAATTATCTGAAAAAGCGGCAGAACTTCTTTATACTGGGATTGTGGGTGATACAGGAAGGTTTCTATTCCCGAGTACAACGGAGAAAACTTTTCAGTATGCTAGTGCATTAATCTCAAAAGGAATTAACCCTACACCAATTTACGACGAACTTTACAAAACAAAGAGAAACGTCGCTAAACTTAGTGGATATGTTCTTCAAAACTTTACGTTAACATCGTCAGGTTCTGCATCAATGAGTATAACAAAAGATATATTAAAGAAATTTGATGTGACCCCTTCAGAAGCTTCTCAGCTTGTTGGAATTTTAGGTAATATTGAAGGTGTGAAAGCATGGGTGTTCTTTGTGGAAGAAGAAAATCAGATTCGTGTTAGACTTAGAGCAAAAAAACTTGTGATAAATAAATTAGCTAAAAAATATAATGGTGGCGGACATCCACTCGCATCTGGAGCTTCTGTATATAGCTGGGAAGAAGCGAAACAGGTTTTACATGATCTAGAAGTGCTATGTCAGGATGAATGATCTTAAGAAATAAGAAAGGGTTCGGTAATAACTGCCGAACCCTTTTCTAACCCTAGTCTGTAGTCATAAGATGACATAGTTCCTTACCTTAAAATTTACGATCCAGAAGGATGATAGTGTAGAGGTTAGTTTGCTTACAATAAAGTTATGGATTACGTTTCTAGTGGTTTGAATAGAACATGTGATGAGGCTCTTTGAAAACGCCACTTTAATAATGGAGTTTTACATTGAAGAAATAATGATAGCGGTTACTTTTCTTTGGTCGGAATAAACCAATAACCTAGCTCTGTAGCATCCTCATACACATCCAATTGTAGAATCTGACATTCTTTTTTGATAATGTTTGCAAGCTCAGCTGTTTCTACATATGCTGAGAACCCTTTTTTGATATGGTTAATCTTTTCCTGGACAACTTGTTTTGAACTTAAAATATACATATCCATCCCTCCGTTAAGTAGTGGTACAACCGATAAATCGTTATAAAGTGAGTTGGTTAAACAAGGAATCAATTGTCATAATTGTTGGAATAAATGTTCTGTGAAGAGTGGAAGGGGAAGTTAAAGCCAGTTTGTTAGAGAGCAAACCAGCTTGTTTTTAAGTGAATGTATTTTCCTTGTTTTTCCTATTTCTATTTTATCGGAAAAGGGAAGGTTTTGCGATTAATTTTTAATGAAAATCTCAAATATTTCAAATTCCTTAGGAGTATTGTTAGTCTACAAAGGATATTTTAACTTCAATGTATAGTGTGGTGGTTAACATGAATTTTGTCATTTCAAGTTTGTATTCTTTTCCATCAAACTTTAATGGTTTATTTTCAATAATTCGTTCTATTAATAGATGATTAGAAACGATACTCTCAATATCCTTGGCCATTACGTCTTTTAAATCTTCCTTTACACTGTTTTCAATATTCGTTATCCTAAAATCCTTAAAAAGGTAGCGATCACCGTTAGTTAATTTAATCTTAATCTCTTGAACAGTCAGCTTTTCTTGAGCTTTTTTGTTTAATTTTGTATACTCTTCTTGATAGATTTTCTTGTCATTCTCTAAATCTTGAATTGTTTGCTTTTGTTTATTTATAATTGTACTATGTTCTTCTTGAATAACTCCAAAAATAAAAAGGAAAACACCCCAACTAATAACTGCCCCTATTGCTGCACCTGCAAAAAAACGTTGCCATGAAGGTTGCTGATAGTGCGGCGGGATTCTCATGAAAGATGCTCCTGTGTTAACCAAGTGATAAGTAACCAACCTGTTTGAGCTCCACCCATAGCTGATACAATTAACAATACTTGTTTAACAATATCTCGTGTTTCACCTTGAAAAATTCCACGCTCAAAGCTGTAAAAAGCATCAAACGTACCACCTATTGCTGCAACAAGAGCCCAAATTTTTAGCCTATTAGCAAATTCAAACATTTTGGTTAATGGTGGTTCTCCTGCTAAAAAAGCACCAATGGCACCGATTAGCGTGCCACCTAAAAGTACTCCTAGTGCTATAAAGTAACTATGAATAAAAGCCGGCATAAAGGCTTCTTTGTCCATGACTATCAACCCCCTACTCTATATATATGGACGACCTATTTTAAGTATGAAAGAAAATATTGTTGTAGGAATGGTCTAAATTCTCTAACAGTGAACGCTCTTATTTGTAACTATATAACCGCGGGAATATAATGAAGGATATATAAATGATCCTTGAATAAAAATTTAAAACAAATGTAGAAAGGAGGGGAATATATGCCGTTTGTTCACCTTCAAGTGAAAAGTGCATACAGCTTGCTCTCAAGTGCAGCAAGATTAGATAAATTAGTTAATAAGGCAAAAGAATATAAATTCAATGCTATAGCATTGACTGATTTTCATGTGATGTATGGGGCTGTAGCTTTTTATAAGCTTTGTCAAGAAAATGGAATAAAGCCTATTTTAGGTATGACAGTCACAATCATAGATGAACAACATGAGACTGACATGACAGCTGTACTACTAGCTGAAAATAACGAGGGGTATCAGAATTTATTAAAAATAAGCAGTGCTCTTCAAACAAAATCACCTGAAGGGCTTCCGGACCGATGGTTAAAAAGCTATCATTCTGGATTAATAGCCATTATTCCAGGACAGATGTTCATGGAAAGCTTTGAAAAAGAACAGTTTGAGCAAGCAATTGTCTTATTAAAAAAATATCAAACTCTATTTGGTGAAAACTCAATTTACTTAGGAACTCAGAGAGTATCCTTAGAAGATGAGTCTCTACATAAACATTTACTGAATATTAGTCATGAAGTGAATATTCCTATGGTGGCAACGAATAATGTTTGCTATATCGAAAAGGAAGATTACCTTGCTCAGCAATGTCTAATCGCATTAAAACGTGGTGAAAAGCTTTCTGATTTTCATGTTGACCTAAAAGGTACACATGAAAATTACTTAAAGACTCCAGCTGAAATGGTATCTTTATTCGAGGAGTCCCCTGATGTATTAGAAAATACATTAAAGATAGCTGCTCGGTGTAAAGTGAATCTTAATCTGGGCGTTACGCATCTACCAAAATACCCTACTCCCAAAAACCAACATGCTGATGAATATCTTGAGGAGCTTTGTTACAAAGGATTAAATACAAGATTTGAAAACCCTGACTCTATCTATTTACAAAGACTAAGCTATGAGTTAGATATTATAAAAAGAATGAATTTTAGTGATTATTTTTTAATTGTATGGGACTTTATGAAGTACGCTCATGATCATGGTATATTAACAGGTCCAGGACGAGGTTCTGCTGCCGGCTCTCTTGTTTCATATGTGCTACGAATTACGGATGTAGATCCAATTAAACATAGGCTACTTTTTGAAAGGTTTTTAAATCCAGAGCGTATTACTATGCCGGATATTGATATTGACTTTCCAGATACAAGACGTGATGAAGTAATAGCTTATGTAGCAAACAAATATGGGAAGTTACACGTTGCTCAAATTATTACCTTTGGTACGTTAGCAGCAAAAGCAGCTATTCGTGATGTGGGGAGAGTAATGGGAGCTTCGCCTAAGGAAACAGATGTCTTATCGAAGCTGATCCCATCTCGACCTGGAATCACCCTTCAAGAAGCATTTAAAGAATCTCAGGCACTACAGAAATTAATTACTGAAAATGAGCTGAATAAAAAAATCTATGAAACAGCTTTAAAACTAGAAGGCCTCCCAAGGCATACTTCTACACATGCAGCAGGTGTTGTTTTAAGTGATCAACCTTTAACAAATATTGTCCCAATTCAGCAAGGGCAACAGGATGTGTACTTAACACAGTACTCTATGGATTACTTAGAAGATCTCGGGCTTTTAAAAATGGATTTTTTAGGCTTAAGAAATCTTTCTTTAATCGAGAATATTATGAAATCTATACAACGTGTTGAAGGAAAACGAGTTGATTTGACGAACATATCCTATCAAGACGAAAAAACGTTTGATCTTTTATCCCAGGGAGATACAACAGGAGTTTTTCAGCTTGAATCCGAGGGGATGAGAAGTGTTTTAAAGCGTCTTAAACCTAGCAATCTTGAGGATATTGTTGCTGTAAATGCGTTATACAGACCTGGTCCGATGGAAAATATACCACTTTATATTGACAGAAAACATAAAAGAAAAAGCACAACATATTTACATCCCTCACTGGAACCGATTTTACAGAATACCTATGGTGTTATTGTCTATCAGGAGCAAATAATGGAATTGGCTTCTACTATTGCAGGATTTACTCTAGGGGAAGCAGACTTATTAAGAAGAGCCGTCGGGAAAAAAAAGAAAGAAATACTAGATCAACAGAGGGAACATTTTGTCTCGGGCTGTATGAGAAACGGTTATAGTCAACAAGTGGCAAACTCAATTTATGATTTAATTGTAAAGTTTGCCAACTATGGATTTAACCGTAGTCATGCAGTTGCCTATAGTATGATTGCTTACCAATTAGCCTTTTTAAAAGCAAATTACCCTCTCCATTTTTTAACAGCTTTATTAACAAGTGTAAGTGGAAATGAAGATAAAGTTGCTCAATATGTTCGAGAGGCGAAACGTAAAGGTTTTGCAGTGCTGCCACCCTCTGTAAACAAAAGTGAGTTTGCATTTTTAGTAGAAGGTGCTAGTATTCGCTATAATTTAACATCTATTAAAAATGTAGGTGTAGCGGCTATTAAGGAAATTTTTCATGCAAGAAAGAAAAGACCTTTTACTGACTTATTTGATTTTTGTATAAGGGTGTCAATGAAAATTGTGACTAGAAAAACAATGGAGCAACTTATTTTTGCTGGTGCAATGGATGAGTTTACTATTGATCGTGCAACTTTGCTTGCAAGCCTGGATGTTGCCATTGAGCATGCAGAGCTAATGACTCCATCAGATGAAAGTCAATTTGATCTCTTTTTGGAAGAAGAGTTTAATCTAAAGCCAAAGTATATTGAAGTAGAGCCATTTAAAATTGAAGAAAAACTTAGATTTGAAAAAGAATCTCTAGGTTTATACTTTTCGATTCATCCTGTTGAAATGTACCGTTCAAACCTTCATGCAGTCCGTGCTGTTACTATTGATGATCTATCCTCAAATGTAGATCGAAAGGTTTCAATTGGGGCTTTGGTAGCAAATGTACGAACAATACGTACTAAAAAAGGTGAGGTTATGGCTTTTTTACTACTTGGAGATGAAACAGGAGATATTGACGCGGTTATTTTCCCACAAACTTATTCAAAGTTTGGTGAAAAGGTGAAGGACGGAATGATTTTCTATCTGGAGGGAAAAGTTGAAAGAAGACAGGATAAAATTCAGTTTATTGTTCAGCAAATAAAAGAACTGGATCACTTACCAGCCGTTTCAAAACATGGAAAGCTATTTGTGAAAATTGAGAAGCAGTTCTCAGATCAACAAAAGCTTCTAGATGTAAAGGAGATACTAAGTCGTTTTCATGGGAGTATCCCTGTCTACCTCTATTATGAGCATGATAAGAGGACCATTCAATTACCTGAAGAGTTCTCAGTTTCAGCTACAGAAGAGTGTTTAACAGATTTAATTAATTTACTTGGGCAAAATAATGTTGTGCTAAAACAGGAGTAGCCTTTAATTGTAAGGCTATTTTCGTAAATGAGTATGTTTATGCTAAACGATGCTTTACAATCAAATGAATTATGTTATCATTTAATAATGATTTAAAGTGGTCTGACCACTTTTTTTAAAGAGTGATAGGCAGAATAATAATAGATACAGCTGAACTGGTAACCAAACAATTAGATTCTTACAATAGGGTACTTGTTCTAGTACTTTACATGGGGAGTGTTCATGATGTCATTAAGAGAAGAAGCCTTACATATTCATCGTGTTAACAAAGGGAAATTAGAATCAAAGTCAAAGATTCCAGTGAAAAATGCTTATGATTTAAGCCTTGCTTATTCACCTGGTGTAGCTGAACCTTGTAAAGACATTTATGATGATAAAAGCAAAGTCTATGATTATACGATGAAAGGTAATATGGTTGCAGTAGTTTCTGATGGTACGGCTGTGCTCGGGTTAGGGAATATTGGTCCTGAAGCAGCATTACCGGTTATGGAAGGAAAAGCTGTTCTTTTCAAAAGTTTTGCTGGAGTGGATGCATTTCCAATTTGCTTAAACACGACAGATATTGATGAAATCGTTAATACAGTTAAGTTGCTTGAACCAACGTTTGGTGGAGTAAACTTAGAAGACATAGCTGCTCCTAATTGTTTTGTTATTGAAGAACGTTTAAAAAAGGAAACGAATATCCCTATTTTTCACGATGACCAACATGGTACTGCGATTGTAACAGTAGCAGGGCTTGTTAATGCTCTTAAATTAGTCGGAAAAAGTATGTCTAATATCCGGGTTGTAGCTAACGGTGCAGGAGCAGCTGGTATTGCAATCATTAAGCTTTTATATAGCTATGGTGTAAGAGATATTATTATGTGTGACACGAAAGGTGCGATCTTTGAAAATCGTTCACACGGTATGAACAACGTGAAATCGGAAGTAGCTAAATACACAAATAGAGATCAGCTAGAAGGTAGTTTAGCCGATGTTATTAAAGGTGCCGATGTATTTATTGGAGTTTCGGTTGAAGGGGCCTTGTCTAAAGAAATGGTTCAATCAATGAATGAGAATCCAATTATTTTTGCTATGGCTAATCCTGTTCCAGAAATTATGCCGAATGAGGCCAAAGAAGCTGGTGCGAAGGTTATTGGAACAGGTCGATCTGATTTTCCAAACCAAGTAAACAATGTATTGGCTTTCCCAGGAATTTTTAGAGGTGCGTTAGATGTACGTGCTACACACATTAATGAGAAAATGAAAATTGCGGCGGTTGAGGCAATTGCAGCACTTGTATCTGAAAAGGATTTAAGTCCAGATTATGTGATTCCGGCACCATTTGATCCAAGAGTGGCACCAGCTGTTGCTTCAGCAGTAGCTAAGGCAGCAATGGAAACCGGTGTGGCAAGAATTAAAGTCGATCCGGAGGAAGTTGCTGAGAAAACGAGGCAATTAGCCATCATTGATTAAAGTGAGTGATTCTTCTTTGACAACTCCGCATTCAAAAGTTTATATTGAAATCCTTCGCCATATTCGCACAATCATTGCAGACAAACAGCTTTCTTATGGAGATAAAATTCCTTCAGAAAGAGAGCTGGCTGAGAATTTAAAAGTTGGAAGATCTTCTGTTCGTGAAGCATTAAGAGCTCTTGAATTATTAGGAATGATTGAAACAAGAAGAGGCGAAGGAACTTTTTTAAAGGATTTTAGAGAGCATAATTTAATTGAACTGTTGGGAACCTTTATTCTTGATGATACAAAAGCAATAAAGGATGTCATTAAAATGAACGAGCTATTAGAAAAGAATGCCCTGCAGTTAATCTTACAAAGTGACATAAATGAACAATTAGTAGAATTATCTAGTATAGTTCAGGAAACAGAGATAACAAGATTTGAATTAATGACTGAACTTGTTAAATTAGCAAATAATTTTCTCTTATATCGAATTTGGAATGTTTTAAATGAATATGTCAACTTTGTATATAAGGGTGATCAATCGCATAGTTTTCCAAAAAAACATTTAGAAATGTTGCTTGATGCTTTAATAAAAAAGGATCATTTAGAAGTGTTTATTCAATATGAAGCGGTATCCCTTAAAGAAAATGTCGAATAGATATTGACAACTTTCTACAACATGTTTGTCCAGCAATCGTTACAGTTAATATAACTGACAATTTTCTAGAAAACAGTTTCTGAAAGTGAATACTAGATTATGTAATCATTATCTGATTTAAATAGAAGCAGCTTTAATAAAGGCTATGTTTAAGCACGTTGTTATTTTTGGCTATAAATTGAGCTAATAGGAAATTTTCGGCCAATTATACAGTGCCTTAGAAAAAGGGGAGGTACCGTTTTGTTAAAAGATTTATTTACTAAGCCAAAACCAAAGAAAAAGAAATATGCCTCAATTCCTTCTGAGCAAGCTAAGCAAGATGTTCCGGAAGGGATTGTCATAAAATGCCCGAATTGTAAAAAAATCATGTATACGAAAGAACTTAATAAAAATTTAAAAGTTTGTATGAATTGTGGATATCATCATCAAATGAATGCTAGAGAGCGAATCGAGAGCTTATTTGATGAAAATAGCTTCCTTGAATATGATCAAAATATGATATCTGAAAATCCTCTAAACTTCCCTGATTATGAGGAAAAACTAGAAAAAGATCGTCTTAAAACAAAGCAAAATGAAGCTGTAGTAACAGGAGAAGGTCTGATAAACGGCTTTAGGACAGCTGTGGCTATCATGGATGCTAGTTTTAGAATGGGAAGTATGGGTTCTGTTGTAGGAGAAAAAATTACCCGAGCAATAGAAAATGCGAATGAAAAAGGATTACCGATTATTATTTTTACTGCTTCTGGTGGAGCTAGGATGCAAGAGGGCGTTTTAAGTCTTATGCAAATGGCTAAAACAAGTTCTGCCCTTAAGCTTTTTAGTGATAATGGTGGGTTGATCATTTCTGTTATGACACATCCAACAACTGGAGGAGTTTCGGCAAGCTTTGCATCACTAGGTGACTATAATTTTGCTGAGCCAGGTGCTTTAATTGGGTTTGCTGGTAGAAGAATTATTGAGCAAACGATTAGAGAAGAGCTTCCTGAAGACTTCCAGACAGCTGAATTTTTATTGAAGCACGGGCAATTAGACAATGTTATTAATCGCCAAGAATTAAAGGAAACTCTTGGGAACATACTTGATATCCATCAAACAGGAGGTGAAATAACATGGTAGGTGAGATGGAGTTTGAAAAGCCAGTTACCGAGCTTAGAGCGAAAATTAAAGAACTGAAAGAGTTTACTGCTCAATCTGATGTTGATTTATCATCTGAAATTGAAAAATTAGAAGCAAGATTAGAAAAGCTTGAAAATGAAATCTATACAAATATAAAGCCTTGGGATCGAGTTCAAATAGCAAGGCATCCTAGTCGCCCTACAACTCTAGATTATATTGAACAAATTTTTACTAATTTCTTTGAATGTCATGGTGACCGATATTATGGTGATGATGATGCCATTGTTAGTGGTATAGCTAAGTTCAGAGATGTACCAGTAACTGTAATTGGTCACCAGCGTGGTAAAGATACAAAAGAAAATATACGAAGAAATTTTGGTATGCCACATCCTGAAGGCTATCGTAAAGCATTACGGTTGATGAAACAAGCTGATAAATTCAATCGTCCGATAATATGTTTTATAGATACAAAAGGAGCTTATCCAGGAAAAGCGGCTGAAGAAAGAGGACAAAGTGAAGCAATTGCTAAAAACTTGTTCGAGATGGCTGGTTTATCTGTACCAGTTATTTGTATCGTTATTGGAGAAGGTGGAAGTGGTGGAGCACTAGCATTAGGTGTAGGAAATTATATTCATATGCTGGAGAACTCTACCTACTCTGTTATTTCTCCTGAAGGTGCAGCAGCATTACTTTGGAAAGACTCAGGATTAGCAAAGAAAGCTGCAGAAACGATGAAAATAACTGCCCCAGATTTAAAGGAACTTGGTGTAGTTGATGAAATTATTCCAGAAGTAAAAGGTGGAGCACATAAAGATGTAGCTCAGCAAGCAATCAATATTACTGAGGTAATCGCAAGCTCTTTAAAAACTCTCTCAACTATGACAGGGGAAGAATTAATTCAGCATCGTTATGAAAAATATAAAAGAATAGGTCAAGTATCGTTTGCAAACGATCTACTTGGGGTAAAATAGAAAAACGTGTGGCCGACTGGTCCACGTTTTCTTTTGCGGATGTGAAAGAAAAGACAATTCATTCTATTTTATTTACAGATTATACTTTTTGGCAAAGTAGGACAATAATTTTGCAAAATTACATAATTCATTAAACACAGCAGATAATTTATTGTATAATGAAAAAGGCTCATAAAAAGGTTATTCGACAAAAGTTGACTCTTTGTTGTATTGACATTATAATCATGTTATTTTGGAAGTAATTTAGTATTGCTACTTATCTATAGTGGGGTGAAAGTTTTGAAAAAAATTGGCGTCTTAACCAGTGGTGGAGATTCCCCTGGTATGAATGCTGCTGTTAGAGCAGTTGTACGTAAAGCGATCTATCATGATGTAGAGGTTTATGGAATCTACCATGGATATACAGGTTTAATTGAAGGAAGAATAGAAAAATTAGAACTTGGCTCTGTAGGAGATATTATTCACCGCGGAGGAACGAAATTATATTCTGCTAGATGTCCTGAATTTAAAACAATAGAAGGCCAGAAAAAAGGAATTGAACAATTAAAGAAACATGGGATTGAAGGCCTAGTTGTTATTGGCGGAGACGGTTCTTACATGGGAGCGAAAAAACTAACTGAACATGGTTTTCCATGTGTAGGTGTTCCTGGAACGATTGATAATGACATTCCTGGTACTGATTTTACTATTGGATTTGATACAGCACTTAATACAGTTATAGATGCAATTGATAAAATTCGTGATACAGCTACATCACACGAACGTACATATGTTATTGAAGTAATGGGAAGACATGCTGGTGATATTGCCCTTTGGTCTGGTTTGGCTGGAGGAGCTGAAACAATCTTAATACCGGAAGCTGACTATGACATGGACAATGTTGTTGCCCGCTTAAAACGTGGTCATGAGAGAGGGAAGAAACATAGTATTATTGTAGTTGCAGAAGGTGTAGGTAGTGGAGTTGAATTTGCTAAGCAAATTGAAGAAGCTACTTCATTTGAGACTCGTGTTTCTGTACTAGGTCATGTTCAGCGTGGAGGTTCCCCAACTGCATTTGATCGTGTATTAGCAAGCAGACTAGGTGCGTATGCTGTTGAATTATTGTTAGAAGGAAAAGGTGGACGTTGTGTTGGTATTCAAAAAAATGAACTTGTTCACCATGATATTCTTGAAATACTAGATCAACCACATACGATTGATGATAATATGTACCGATTATCTAAAGAATTATCTATATAAATACTAGTTGGTATCGTTACCATATTATTTTACAAAGCTAAAAATAAAACAATAAAACCATACTAAAAATGGGTAAAGGAAGAAACGAATCTAATAGGGGATAAGTGAAACCTTTACCCTTCTAAATGGTAGGAGGAAACGAAATGCGCAAAACGAAAATTGTATGTACAATTGGTCCTGCAAGTGAATCAATTGATAAATTATCAGAATTAATGCAGGCTGGAATGAATGTAGCCCGCTTGAATTTTTCACACGGTGATTTTGATGAGCATGGTGCAAGAATTAAAAATATTAGAGAGGCTTCTGCCAATCTAAACAAAACTGTAGCTATTCTTCTAGATACGAAAGGCCCTGAAATCCGCACAAACACAATGGAAAATGGTGCTATTGAGCTTGAGGCAGGAAAAGAAATTATTGTGTCAATGACAGAAGTAGTTGGTACAACAGAAAAGTTCTCTGTTACATATGAAGGACTTATTGATGATGTACATATTGGATCAACAATTTTACTAGATGATGGTCTCATTGAGTTGGAAGTAATCGGCCTTGATCAAACAAAAGGTGAGATCAAAACATTAATTAAAAATACTGGTACATTAAAAAATAAAAAAGGTGTTAACGTACCAGGTGTTAGTGTGAAGCTTCCAGGTATTACAGAAAAAGATGCTAAAGATATTGTTTTTGGTATTGAACAGGATGTTGACTTTATAGCTGCTTCATTCGTTCGTCGTGCTTCAGACGTACTTGAAATTCGCGAGCTGCTTGAAGAGCATAATGCAGGCCATATTCAAATTATCCCTAAAATTGAGAATCAAGAAGGTGTAGATAACATCGATGAGATTCTTGAAGTGTCAGACGGTTTAATGGTTGCTCGTGGAGATTTAGGTGTTGAGATTCCTGCAGAGGAAGTTCCATTAGTTCAAAAAGAATTAATTCGTAAATGTAATGCTCTAGGAAAGCCTGTTATCACAGCTACTCAAATGCTTGATAGTATGCAACGTAATCCAAGACCGACTAGAGCGGAAGCAAGTGACGTAGCCAATGCTATTTTTGACGGTACGGATGCGATTATGCTTTCTGGTGAGACTGCGGCCGGTACTTATCCAGTGGAAGCGGTTAAAACAATGCACAATATTGCTTCAAGAGCAGAGGAAGCTTTAGATTATAAGCAAATTTTATCGAAACGCAGTGCACAGGTTGGCACAACAATCACAGATGCTATTGGCCAATCTACAGCTTATACAGCTTTAAATTTAGGTGTATCAGCAATTGTTACTCCTACTGAAAGTGGACACACTGCAAGAATGATTTCAAAATATCGTCCTAAAGCGCCGATCATTGCTGTAACAGTTTCTGATTCATATTCTCGCAAGTTAGCATTAGTATGGGGTGTTTACCCAAGAAGTGGAAATCATTCCACAACAACGGATGAAATGTTAGATCGTTCTGTATTAGAGGCAATTAATAGCGGACTTGTGACACATGGTGATCTTATTGTGATTACAGCGGGTGTACCTGTTGGTGAAGCAGGCACAACAAACCTTATGAAAGTTCACGTTATTGGAGATGTTATTGCAAAAGGACAAGGCATCGGTCGTAAATCAGCTTTTGGTAAGGTTGTAGTGGCAAGCACTGCAAAGGATGCACAAGAAAAAATGACACAAGGTGCTATTCTTGTTGCACAAGGAACTGACCGTGATATGATGGATGCTCTTGAGAAAGCATCTGCTCTTGTAACAGAAGAAGGTGGCTTAACAAGTCATGCTGCTGTTGTGGGGTTAAGTCTTGGAATTCCTGTTATTGTAGGTGTAGAAAACGCAACAACATTGTTAAAAGATGGTCAAGATATTACAGTAGACGCTGTTCGAGGAGTTATTTACCAAGGACATGCAAGTGTACTATAATTATCATTAAGAGAAGGGGTATTCCCTTCTTTTTTTTGCATTTTTAGAATAGAATAGAGAGGTATAGAGGCTTATCGTTTTATTAGTAGAGTTTAAGAGGTGAATACATGCGATTATTAATGTTTCTTATTATTGTTATACCTGCTCTAGAAATCGGAATTTTAATACTATCAGGCAATGCAATTGGTCCAATTCCAACTGTATTACTTATTATTTTAACGGGTGTTGTAGGAGCTTGGCTTGCTAAGAAACAAGGATTGGAAACGTTAAGAAAAGCTCAGCAAGACATGCAATTTGGACAAATTCCTGGAATGGCCATTATTGACGGGCTTTGTATCTTGATTGGTGGAGTTTTGTTATTAACTCCTGGCTTTATAACAGATACAGTTGGGTTTTTATTGTTATTTCCATTTAGCAGAAATAAGTTTAAACCGATTTTATTAGCAACTATTCGAAAAATGATTGATAAAAATCGGATAACGATCATTAGGTAGAAGTTGACCAAAGAAATTGCGGGGCTGATCTTAGTATCAGCCCCGTTTGTTTTACTATTATCTATTATTCCCTATGATGAATTTCCATAGGTCCTCATATAAACCCGCGCTTTTAAATGTTTTTAATATGACTAATGCAACTGGCCCAGCAATCAGCCCTAAAAAGCCAATTAGTTTATAACCTATAAAAAGTGAAACGAGGGTAGCGAGTGGATCTAGTCCGATATTGGAGGAAAGTACTTTTGGTTCCATTATTTGACGCTGTATTAAGACGATAAGGTATAATACTCCTAGTCCGATAGCAAGCGGTATTCCTCCACTGAACGATAAGTAAATAATCCATGGAATGAACACTAAGCCCGTACCTAAATATGGGAGAATATCAACTAAACCAATTAATAAAGCGATTGTGATCGCGTAATCAACCCGTAAAATCAAAAGTCCTATTAAAACAATGGCGGTGGTAATGGAAATTAAGGTTGCTTGTGCACGAATAAAACCTATCAATGCTTTCTTTAGCTCATCAGTAATTGTCCTGCCACTTGATTTTGCTCTCTGTGGTAGTAAACCTGAAACAGCAGATTTAAATTTATACCAATCTTTACTAATGAAAAAAGTTGCAAGTAAAGAGAAGATGATGACAGTTGCGGCATTTGGGAGCCAACTAATGATGACTGGAATATTTTCTAAAAAGCCTTTGATGAAATTTCCAACACTGGATGCAACTGATTCACCGATATTTTGAATGTTTGAGATAATGGATTGTTGCTGATTTGATTCAAGACTGTTAAAAAGGTATGTTAATTGGTTATATAGTGGCATGATTTTTGTAACAAAGAATGTTTCGATGTAAACAGCTAATAACTCTAAATGTCCAGGGAGAACTCTTGCTAAATAGGTGGTTCCTGTTACAATTTCTGCTACTAAAAGAATGAGAATACCTGCTATTAAACAAATCAGTAAAATAATTGAGATAATCACTGAAAATCCTCTCGGAATCCTGAGAATCCGTTCCAACCCATTTACAAGAGGATTAATAATCATAGCAATTAAGATTGCAATTAAAAATGGATAAGTCAAAGTAGATAGATAATAACATATTGATATTCCTAAAAATGTAACAGCGATAATAAGTAAAAGTCTTAACATGCTATATAAATAATTCATATTCACTTAATGAATTCCTCCCCATTTTTCAATTCCTATGGGCTTTTCAAATCTTTAAATAAGGCTATATAGCATGTTTATTACATATTAAGCTTGTTTATACTATTTGAATTAATCTTTTGAGTTTCGATGTTTTGTCATGGTTTAACCATATTATTACTATTTGGAGGTTTTACTCAGTGTTTAGTCAACCAGTACTCTTTTTATTAATCTTATTAGGAGTTGGATTTTTAGCGAAAAATCAATCATTGTTAATAGCTGTTGGATGCTTGCTAGTCATTAAATTGGTTGGATTAGAATCAAAGTTATTGCCAACTATTGGGGCAAAGGGAATTAACTGGGGAGTTACGGTTATTACAATTGCTGTCTTAGTGCCAATAGCAACAGGAGAAATTGGATTTAAGCAACTAATTGACGCTTTAAAATCTTCTTATGCTTGGATTGCTTTAGGAGCGGGGATAGCTGTCGCTTTAATTGCCAAAAACGGGCTAACGTTGCTAGCTGAAGATCCTCATATTACAACAGCTCTGGTATTTGGCACAATTCTAGCAGTTTCGTTATTCAATGGTGTGGCTGTAGGTCCTTTAATAGGGGCAGGAATAGCTTATCTAGCCATGCAAATTGTAAAACTATTTAGTTCTTAAACATACATTTACTTTAAAAAGCCAATTAATTTAGATGAATTATACACTAATATAACAAATATATGTTATGGTTATATTAGTAAGGCAGTTTTAACGAAAAAATCCCTAAAATAAAATTTTTCTAACAAATTTTTAAGTAATAAAGTGGTTTTCATTCACAAAAGTCTGATAATTGTTTATAATAGGGATATGTTCTAAAATAATGCCTACATGATAAGGCAACCTTATCTCATCTTGATATGAGATAGGTATACGATCTATCATTTAAAAGATTACCTGATAGTGTATATCACGTTCGATTTTAACGGAGTGATGCTTTATCAAAATAATGAAAAATGTAAGCATTTTCTTTTTCTTTGCTTGCATGTGAGCAAGCGCTCAATCATCTAAAAGTTTAAAATAATACTATAAATTCATGATTCGTGATCTACGAAACATAGAGAAATATCTACTTTGACAAAAGCTTCTTTCCTTACATATGGAACAGTTTATGACTGAGTCAAGTAGGATTTCTACTACTTATATCATTTAAACTTTTAAGATGAAACAAATGGGGAAAAAAGGTAAAGGAGAGGGATTTATATGACAGCAACAAAAGGTCTTGAAGGTATCGTTGCAACTACTTCATCTGTAAGCTCGATTATTGATGATACATTAACATATGCGGGCTATAACATTGATGATTTAGCAGAAAACGCAAGCTTTGAGGAAGTGGTTTATTTATTATGGCACAGAAAACTTCCGAATGCAGAACAATTAAATGAAATTAAAAAACAACTTGCGGAAAATGCAAAAATTCCACAGCAAGTTATTGAACACTTCAAATCATACCCTATCAATAAAGTTCACCCAATGGCTGCTCTACGTACTGCTGTATCTTTACTTGGCTTGTTTGATGAAGAAGCAGATGTGATGGATACAGAGGCTAACTACAGAAAAGCAATCCGTCTACAAGCACAACTTCCGATTGTTGTTACTTCTTTTGCTCGTATTCGTAAAGGTTTAGAGCCAGTTGAGCCTAGAACAGATTTATCAATGGCTGCAAATTTCTTATATACATTATCAGGAAATGAGCCAGATGAAATTGCTGTTGAAGCTTTTAATAAAGCGCTTGTTTTACACGCGGACCATGAATTAAATGCATCTACTTTTACAGCACGTGTATGTGTTGCAACATTATCTGATGTATATTCTGGTGTTACAGCTGCTATTGGTGCTCTAAAAGGTCCTTTACACGGAGGAGCTAATGAAGCAGTAATGAAGATGCTTTCAGAAATTGGTGAAGTAGCAAATGCTGAAAGCTATATTAATGAGAAGTTAGCAAATAAAGAAAAAATAATGGGCTTTGGACATCGTGTGTACCGTCAAGGTGACCCAAGAGCCAAGCACTTAAAGAAAATGTCTGAAAAGCTAACAAAAATTACAGGTGAACCAAAATGGTATGAGATGTCAACAAAAGTTGAAGAATTAGTTACTTCTCAAAAACCACTTCCACCAAATGTTGATTTCTATTCAGCATCTGTTTACCATAGCTTAGGCATTGATCATGATTTATTCACACCAATCTTTGCTGTAAGTCGTGTATCAGGCTGGTTAGCTCATATTCTAGAGCAATATGAAAATAACCGATTAATTCGTCCACGTGCAGAGTATGTTGGACCAGAAAAACAAGCTTATATTCCTTTAGAACAAAGAGGATAATTTTATAGTGATATAGAATAGTGAAGAGACAATTCCACATTGTCCTCCCTCTATGGGGGGATTACTGTGTGGAATCGTTTTCTACGCTTTCAATATTCAGGCTTTTTATAAAACGCCTGAATAATATAAATTTAATTAATTTTATAAAAACAAAAGGAACAACACTTTAAGAGAAGTAAATCTATTGGTAAAATAGATTTGAAAAATCAATTACATAACCCGGGAGGTAATTTTCTTGACACAAGGTGAAAAAATTACAACAACTAATGGAGTATTAAACGTACCAAATAACCCAGTAATCCCATTCATTGAAGGAGATGGAATTGGTCCTGATATCTGGGCGTCTGCATCACGTGTTCTAGAAGCAGCTGTAGAAAAAGCATACAACGGAGAAAAACAAATCGTATGGAAAGAAGTATTAGCTGGTGAAAAGGCTTTTAACCAAACAGGTGAATGGTTACCAGCAGAAACACTTGATGTGATTCGTGAATATCTAATTGCAATCAAAGGACCTCTAACAACACCAATCGGTGGAGGAATTCGTTCTCTAAACGTTGCGCTACGTCAAGAATTAGATTTATTCACTTGCTTACGTCCAGTGCGTTATTTCCAAGGTGTACCTTCTCCTGTTAAACGTCCAGAAGATACAGATATGGTTATCTTCCGTGAAAATACAGAAGATATTTATGCTGGTATTGAATATGCCAATGGATCAGAAGAAGTTAAAAAGCTTATCAGCTTTTTACAAAATGAAATGGGTGTTAATAAAATCCGCTTCCCAGAAACATCTGGTATCGGAATTAAGCCTGTATCACAAGAAGGTACTAGCCGCCTAGTGAGAGCTGCTATTAACTATGCAATTGAACACGGCCGTAAATCAGTAACACTTGTTCACAAAGGTAACATTATGAAATTTACTGAAGGTGCTTTCAAAAACTGGGGTTATGAACTAGCTGAGAAAGAATTCGGTGATAAAGTATTTACATGGGCTGAATACGACCGCATCGTTGAAAACGAAGGTAAAGATGCTGCAAACAAAGCTCAAGCTGATGCTGAAGCAGCAGGAAAAATCATTGTAAAAGATTCTATTGCAGATATCTTCTTACAACAAATTCTAACTCGTCCACGTGAGTTCGATGTTGTTGCAACAATGAACTTAAATGGTGACTATATCTCTGATGCACTTGCTGCACAAGTTGGTGGTATTGGTATTGCTCCAGGAGCAAACATTAACTATGAAACAGGACATGCAATTTTCGAAGCAACTCACGGTACTGCTCCTAAATATGCAGGTCTTGATAAGGTTAATCCATCTTCTGTTCTTCTTTCTGGTGTTCTTATGCTTGAGCACTTAGGATGGACTGAAGCTGCTGAATTAGTAATGAAATCAGTAGAGAAAACAATTGCTTCTAAAGTTGTAACTTATGACTTTGCTCGTTTAATGGAAGGTGCAACTGAAGTTAAATGCTCTGAGTTCGGTGATGAGTTAATCAAAAACATGGGTTAATTTGTAACCTAAAAAGCTCTGTTAAAAAACACAGTAATTAGGGTATCTAGGTACTCTGCAAGAATTGACCATGAAAAGTCGAATAGAATCAAAGAGGGGCTTTGCGCATAAATGTACTTCATTTATGCGCTTTGCCCTCTTTCCTAATTTATACAGAATTTAAGGAGATGTTTACATATGGCTATTAAGCGTAGAAAAGTTTCCGTAATTGGTGGGGGCTTCACTGGAGCCACTACAGCGTTTTTATTAGGGCAAAAAGAACTTGCAGATGTAGTATTAGTTGATATTCCTCAAATGGAAAACCCAACAAAAGGGAAAGCTCTTGATATGCTTGAAGCTAGTCCTGTACAAGGTTTCGACGCAAACATTATCGGAACATCTAATTATGAAGACACAGAAAACTCTGATATTGTCGTTATTACAGCAGGTATTGCTCGGAAGCCAGGTATGAGTCGTGACGATCTTGTTGCAACAAATGCAGGCATTATGAAGGCTGTAACAAAAGAAATTGTTAAGTATTCTCCTGAATGCACGATCATTGTGTTAACCAATCCCGTAGATGCAATGACTTATACAGTTTTTAAAGAGTCAGGTTTTCCTAAGCATCGAGTAATTGGACAATCAGGAGTGTTAGATACAGCTCGTTTCCGTACGTTTGTTGCACAAGAGCTTAACCTTTCTGTGAAGGATGTAACAGGGTTTGTTTTAGGTGGACATGGTGATGATATGGTACCATTAGTACGCTATTCTTATGCGGGTGGTATTCCTCTCGAAACATTAATGTCTAAAGATAAATTAGATGCAATTGTAGAAAGAACACGTAAGGGTGGCGGTGAAATCGTTAATCTGCTAGGGAACGGCAGTGCATACTATGCACCTGCAGCTTCACTGGTGGAAATGGTAGAGGCCATTTTAAAAGATCAACGACGAGTTCTTCCATCTATAGTTTATCTTGAAGGAGAATATGGCTTTGATGGAATTTACCTAGGTGTTCCAACTGTACTAGGTGGAAATGGTCTTGAACAAATTATTGAACTTGAGCTCACCGAAGAAGAAAAAGCAGCACTTGAAAAATCTGCTGATTCTGTTAGAAACGTTATGAAAGTATTATCTTAAGAAAGTGTTTAAAATAAAAAGAAAGTTGAGGATTTCCTCAATTTTCTTTTTTACTAAGAAATAACCTAAATAGTAAAGTTACAGTGTTGTAAATCAGTTTCACTAATTTGGAAAAAGGGGTGCTAAAATGCTTCTTGGCAAAAAGAGAAAGATTGGTAGACATATCGAAGAAATATCGGTTGGAGAAAAATTAACTCTAACAGAAAAAATGGAAGATAAGGATTTACTTCTTTATTTAGGACTAACCAATGATGCCAACCCACTTTATATTCAGCATGATTATGCCTCACAAACTCCATACGAAAAGCCAATTGTACCAACAATCATGCTAACTGGAATCATTACAGCAGCTGTATCGAAATATTTACCAGGTCCAGGAAGCCACATTGTAAACCAAGAAATTTCATTCCTTCAACCGTTATACCATTATGATGTTGTCCAATTTCTCTTTGAGGTTGGAGAAGTCCATACTTCCGAAAATAAAATTGTAGTAAATATCCATGCTGTGAATAGTGAAGAACAAACAGTTTTAGAAGGAAAAATCACAGTATGCCCTCCTCACAAAATGACTCCAATGGAAGGAAAAGCATTAGAAAACTTCTAACTAAAATGTGCTGATAACTAACTGACTCTACTTAGAGCCAGTTTTTTTGTGAAGAAATATCCTGTTGTGAAGATAAGGTGAATTAAAAACAAAAACATTATTACAAACAATAGTTGCCCTTTTTCCCAACTATTCGCTAGAATAGAACTAACAAACATAGATAAATAACGAATAAAATAGATTGGTTCAATTGAAGGGAAATTTAATCTCTGGAGGCCTATATGAGTAAGAGAGTATTAGTAGTAGATGATGAACAATCAATATCAACCTTGTTAAAGTATAATTTGGAACAAGCAGGCTATACAGTTTCAACAGCTTTGGATGGTGAAGAAGGTCTGAATACTTGTTTGAAAGAAGAGCCTGATTTACTTGTGCTTGATTTAATGCTTCCGAAAATGGATGGAATTGAAGTGTGTAAACAGCTTCGACAAAGGAAAATCATGGTGCCAATTCTTATGCTAACCGCAAAAGACGATGAATTCGATAAAGTATTAGGCTTAGAATTAGGTGCAGATGATTATATGACAAAGCCTTTTAGCCCTAGAGAGGTTGTAGCAAGAATAAAGGCTATATTAAGACGCAGTCAGTCACAGCCTGAACCTGAGGTGCAAGAAATTGAGGATGAAAATCAAGTACTGATTGGCGATTTACGAGTGTTACCTGATCACTACGAGGCTTATTATGGAAAAGAACGTTTGGATTTAACTCCTAAAGAATTTGAATTACTAGTGTATTTAGCAAAACATAAAGGAAGAGTGCTTACAAGAGATCAGTTACTCAGTGCTGTTTGGAATTATGATTTTGCGGGCGATACTAGAATTGTGGATGTTCATATTAGTCACCTACGTGAAAAAATAGAAAGAAATACAAAAAAACCATTATATATTAAAACAATAAGAGGGTTGGGGTATAAGCTTGAGGAGCCAAAGCTGAATGAATAGATTTCGTTCACGCTTTTTGTTTGCCCTTATTACATTAATCATTGCGGTACTGGTTGGCTTAGGGTTATTGCTAGGGCAAATTTTTAATAGCTACTATCTGAACACGTTTAAAGAAGAGTTACAAAGAGAAGCGAATTCAATATTAACGATCATATCACGTGATGATTTATTGAACTCTCAAATCTCAGAATTACTGTCTGATTTAGGGAAAGATTATAAATCACATATTACTATCATAGATGAAGATGACACCATTTTGTTTGATGCAGGTGATTTAACACAAGATCTCGATATGAATTCATTGAAGAATAACGTACTTCCAATCATGAGGGGACAATCTAAGGGCTATTATTATAGTGACCAAGTTAACGGGGTAGCTTATTATGGATTGCCAATAAAGGAAAAAGCTGCTTATGAAGGGATTGTGCTCGTTAGCGTGTCTGTGAGTTCTTTAACTAAGGTAAATCAACAAATGTGGGGTATTCTAGTAGCTAGTCTCGGTATCGCATTTATCATTATATTATTAATTGGAGTAAGAATTACAGCCCAATTTACCAGGCCGATTGAGTCTGCAATTAAAGTATCTATGGAACTTGCAAAGGGAAATTATAAAGCACGTACATATGAAGATCATTTAGACGAAACAGGAATACTAAGTCAGTCAATTAATATACTCGCTCGAAACCTTCAAGATATGACAAGGGCACAGGAAATGCAACAAGATCGTTTGCAAACGTTAATTGAAAATATGGGAAGCGGGCTAATTTTGATTGATGGAAGAGGTTATATTAACTTAGTCAACAGAGCATATAAAGAATTATTTGAGGTTGACTCTGCTAAGTTTCTTTATCAGTTATATTATGACGCTTTCACCCATAAAGAAATTATTGAAATTGTTGAAGAGATTTTTATGACTGAGGTAAAAGTCAGAAAGCAGCTTCATCTTCCCTTGAAGATTGAACGTAAGCATTTTGAAGTGTATGGGGCACCTATTATTGGAACAAATGATGAATGGAAAGGAATTGTCCTTGTATTTCATGACATTACTGAACTTAAAAAACTCGAACAGATGCGTAAGGATTTTGTTGCGAATGTATCACATGAATTAAAAACACCTATCACATCTATTAAAGGATTTAGTGAAACATTACTGGACGGGGCACTTAGTGATAAGCAGACAGCCGAATACTTCCTATCTATTATTCTAAAGGAAAGCGATCGTTTACAATCTTTAATTCAAGATTTGCTTGATTTATCGAAAATTGAACAGCAAGGATTTGAATTATCAATCCAAACATGTGATTTACGGGAGATCTTGGATGATATTACTGTAATGTTAGAAAGTAAATCAAGAGAAAAAGAGGTAGAGCTTTCTGTTTCTTTACCTGAAGGTCTAACTTATATTGAAGGCGACATTTATCGATTAAAGCAAATTTTTATTAATTTAATTAGTAATGCTCTAACATATACTCCACAAGGTGGCTCTGTGCATGTAAAAGTGGATAAATATCCTGATTATGCAATCGTTACTGTTTCAGACACTGGGATCGGTATTAAAACGGAGGAAATTCCACGTATTTTTGAGCGATTTTATCGTGTTGACAGGGCGAGAAGTAGAAACTCTGGGGGAACAGGCTTAGGATTGGCTATTGTAAAACATTTGGTGGAAGCTCATAAAGGTCAAATTAGTGTGGAAAGTGAAGTTGGAAAAGGTACTACGTTTACAGTTAAGCTGAATAGAAAATTTGATGAAACCTCATAACGGAGTGGCCATAAAACCTTTTGATCTATTAAATTCGACATTATTTACAATTAATTTACACTAGGTTTATTATTACTTAATAAAATGTTGGTAATATACTAAGTGAAAACCCCTTCATCCAAGGAGCCAATCTTTTGGACGTGAGTTTACCAAATAAACTCACGTCCCTTTTTTTGTTGTCATAAATAAATCCTCATAAAATTCAACTCTTCATAAATTTATTTTCTAATTAATACTAATAGTGGGAAGCTATTAAAAGGGAAATGTGAAACCTTTTTAATGGTGATTCGTATATAACTTAACAAGAAAAATAAAGCAGTACATACTAAATGTACCGAATAAGAAAGGCAGGGGTTGGATGTTAAGTATAAAACGAGTACTCACGATCTTCGGATTTGCGTTGTTAATTGTGGTCTTAGGAGTTGTTGCTTTTACTTCATGGTATACCGTAGATGAGTCAGAACAAGCCGTGATGATTACTCTTGGAGAGGTAGAAGAAGGAATTAGTGAACCAGGTTTACATTTTAAGATGCCTTGGCCAATCCAATCAGTTGAAGTTCTATCTAAAGAAACCTTCAGTTTACAGTTTGGTTATGAGGAATCTGAGGATGGTGAAGTAAAAGATT
Organism: Bacillus sp. AFS040349; assembly: GCF_002577655.1. NCBI lineage: Bacteria > Bacillati > Bacillota > Bacilli > Caryophanales > Bacillaceae > Bacillus > Bacillus sp. AFS040349. The sequence continues at coordinate 181,149 of NZ_NUMC01000007.1, forward strand.
TCCCAAAAGAAACAAAAATGATTACGGGTGATGAAAATATCGTTTTAGCAGATATGGTTGTTCAGTGGAAAATTACCGAACCAGGTAAATATTTATTTAATGCGGAAAATCCACAGGAGATGTTAGAAGATGCTACATCAGCAAGCTTGAGAAGTATTATTGGAAGCTCAACAATTGATGATGCTTTAACGTCTGGAAAGGTAGAAATTGAGAAACAAGTCCAGGAATTATTATCGAATCTTGTAGATGGCTATGATATTGGCATTACCATTTTAGCCGTAAAGCTTCAGGATGTAGATCTACCAAATGAAGAGGTTAGAAAAGCTTTTACAGCTGTTACTGATGCCCGTGAAACGATGAATACACGTAAGAATGAAGCAAATAAATACCGGAATAAACGAACAGAAGAAGCACAAGGGGAAAAGGATGCGATTATGTCTTCAGCAGCTGGTGATAAAGCCGCCCGAATGGAAGAGGCGCGTGGAGATGTTGCACAATTCAATGCAATTTATAACGAATATGTTAATAACAAAGAAATTACACAGAAGCGTTTAGTATTAGAAACAATAGATCAAGTTCTCCCAAATGCTGAGATTTATATTATGGAAGATAACGGAAACACAATGAAGTATTTGCCGATTAAAGATCCGGCTTCAAAGCCTGTCGTACCAGCTGAACAGGAAGGAAGTGATACGAATGGACAATGATAATATTGTCAACATGGAGGAGAAGAAACCTGCTTTTTCATTCAAGGGATATTTACGTGGAGGGATTATTCTTCTAATTTTAATTGTCTTACTTGTATTAGTCTTCACTAACCTTTTTATCGTTAAAGAAAATGAATATAAGGTTGTCCGTCAATTCGGTGAAGTTGTGAAGATTATTGAAGAACCAGGATTAAGCTTTAAAATACCGTTTATTCAATCAGTTACAACTCTTCCTAAATATCAAATGACTTATGATGTAGAAGAGGCTGAAATTAATACAAAGGATAAGAAGAGGTTAATCATTGATAACTATACAGTTTGGCGAATAAGTGACCCTAAAAAGATGATCTCCAATGCAAGGTCGATTGTTAATGCTGAAACGAAGATGGCTGAATATGTTTTTTCAACAGTTCGTTCTGAACTAGGTCAATTAAACTATGATGAGATTATTAATGATGAAAAATCTTCAAGAGGAAGTTTAAATGATAAAGTAACGGAGATAGTTAATAATTTATTAGAAAATGGTAACTATGGGATTGTTGTGACAGATGTGAGAATGAAAAGAACAGATTTACCTGCTGAAAATGAGCAGTCAGTATTCACACGAATGATTTCTGAACGGGAATCAACTGCACAGGGGTATCTGTCAAAAGGTGATGCTGAAAAGAATCGTATCATCGCAGATACTGATCGAGAAGTAAAAGAGATGCTAGCAAAGGCACAGGCTGATGCTGATGTTATTCGAAGTGAGGGTGAAAGGGAAGCAGCGAAAATTTATAATACTGCTTATTCTAAAGATCCAGGCTTCTATGAGATGTATCGAACATTACAATCATATAAACAAACAATTGATGAAGAAACCGTCATTATTATTCCGTTCAATTCTCCTTATGCTTCTTTGTTAAAGGGAGTCCAGTAAAACAATAACAAATTATATAGAACCCCTGATTTTCCTTTCTATTTCAAGACATGATAAAATAGAAGGAAATAAGGGGTCTTTTTTGGTTTATTGCTAATTTAGGTACATGTACAAGTAAAAGAGTGCTCCCGGACCTCCTGCAAAAAGCGAGTGTCTGAATTAGAAATCAATAGACCAGTAAAAGAGAGCTTTAGACATAAAATGTTGAACAAGAGCTTGTTCAACAATGAATACAGGAGGCTGTAAAAGTTGACGAAAAAAATAGTATTAATTGATGGGAATAGTATTGCCTATCGGGCTTTCTTTGCCCTACCATTATTAAATAACGACAAAGGTGTACATACGAACGCAATCTATGGATTTACCATGATTTTAATGAAAATACTAGAAGATGAGAAGCCATCTCATATGCTTGTGGCTTTCGATGCAGGTAAAACAACATTTAGACATAAAACATTCCAAGAATACAAAGGCGGAAGACAAAAAACTCCTCCTGAGCTATCAGAGCAATTTCCGTTTATTCGAGAACTATTAGATGCTTATCAAATCTCAAGGTATGAACTGGAAAACTATGAAGCAGACGATATTATCGGAACTCTTTCCAAACAGGCTGAACAGGATGGTTATGAAGTTAAGGTTATTTCAGGGGACAAAGATTTAACTCAATTAGTTACAGATAAAATAACAGTTGATATTACAAAAAAAGGGATAACAGATGTAGATTCCTATACGCCTGACTTTGTGATGGAAAAGTATGGATTAACTCCTGAGCAAATTATTGATATGAAAGGTCTTATGGGAGATACGTCTGATAATATTCCTGGTGTACCGGGAGTAGGAGAAAAAACAGCAATAAAACTGTTAAGTGAGTTTAAAACATTAGAGAGTGTATTAGATTCAATTGAGAAAGTAAGCGGGAAAAAATTAAAGGAAAAGCTTGAAGAAAATCGCGAGCAGGCTTTAATGAGTAAAAAGCTTGCAACGATTGACTGTGAAGCACCCTTAGCGATCACATTGGATGAAGTGCAATATGAAGGATTCGATGCTAGTAAAGTAAAGGAAATCTTTAAGGAGCTAGGCTTTAATTCTTTGTTAGAAAAGATGGGTGAAGATGTAGCTGAGGAAGAAGTGTACGAGGATATCAGCTTTGAAAACGTAACAGAGCTTACCTCAGATGTACTGACAGATGAAGCAGCACTGTATGTAGAAATACTAGAGGATAGTTATCACCAGGCAGATATAAGTGGCGTTTCAATTATAAATAAAAATGGTCATTATTATGTATCAGCTGAACTTGCTCTTAACTCTGATTTATTTAAGGAATGGGCTGCAGACGAAACCAAACGTAAAACAGTTTATGATGGTAAAAAAACAACAGTTGGCTTAAGTTGGAAAGGAATCTCTTTAAAAGGGATTGACTTTGATATTTTAATTGCGGCTTATTTATTGAATCCTTCGGCAACATTTGATGACGTGGCTAGTGTAGCTAAAGCACATGGGATATCGATTGTACAAGCTGATGAGGCTGTTTATGGAAAAGGTGCAAAACGTTCTATTCCTGGTGAAGAGACTCTTAGTGAGCACCTTGTTCGTAAAGGATTAGCGATCTTTGATTTAAAAGAAAGGTTAATTGAACAACTCGAACAAAATGATCAGTCATCTCTATTGTATGATTTAGAATTACCTTTATCTCTTATTCTTGCGCAAATGGAAGCAGAGGGAATAGCTGTTGATGTGGACCGTTTAAAAGAGATGGGTGAACATTTAGCAGAACAATTAAACACTCTTGAAAAAAATATCTATGAGCATGCTGGTGAATCATTTAATATTAATTCACCAAAGCAACTTGGTGTTATTTTATTTGAGAAGCTTCAGCTGCCAGTTGTGAAAAAGACGAAGACAGGTTATTCAACTTCAGCGGATGTATTAGAAAAGCTTGAGGATAAGCATGAAATCGTAAAGGATATCTTGCATTATCGTCAGTTAGGTAAATTGCAATCAACCTATATTGAAGGGTTATTAAAAGTTGTTCATAAAGACACACATAAAATTCATACTCGTTTTAACCAGGTGCTAACAACAACAGGAAGACTTAGCTCAATCGATCCTAACTTACAAAACATACCGATTCGATTAGAAGAAGGACGTAAGATTCGTCAAGCTTTTGTACCTTCTCATAAAGATTGGGTCATTTTTGCGGCTGACTATTCACAAATTGAATTAAGGGTATTAGCGCATATCGCAAATGATCAAAATTTAGTTGAAGCCTTCCAGAATGATTTAGACATTCATACGAAAACAGCTATGGATGTGTTTCATGTTGAAGAAGATGAAGTGACTTCAAATATGAGAAGACAAGCAAAGGCTGTTAACTTTGGCATTGTATACGGAATCAGTGATTTTGGGCTTTCTCAAAGTTTGGGGATTACTCGTAAAGAAGCCGGTGAATTTATAAAGCGCTATTTAGAATCCTTTGTTGGAGTACAGGACTATATGGATGATATTGTAGCTGATGCAAGAGAGAAGGGTTATGTTAAAACATTGCTTCATCGAAGAAGGTATATTCCTGAAATCACGAGCAGAAACTTTAATCTTCGTAGTTTTGCTGAACGAACTGCTATGAACACTCCAATTCAAGGAAGTGCAGCCGATATTATCAAAAAAGCGATGATTGATATGGCTGCAAGATTAAAGCAAGAAAAGCTGCAAACAAAGCTGTTATTACAGGTGCATGATGAATTGATTTTTGAAGCACCTAGGGAAGAAGTCCCTATCTTAGAAAAAATTGTTCCAGAAGTAATGGAAAATGCGGTTGAGTTAAAAGTGCCGCTTAAGGTGGACTATTCTTATGGAGATTCTTGGTATGATGCAAAATAACATAGAATGTAAGGGGGCTTGATTGGCCCCTTTGTTTTTATACTATAGGAATAACTAATGCTTTCGCCATTAGAACTAGGTGATAAGCTAAGTTCTAATGTAAAAAGGATGTGGATAATTAACAATGCCTGAATTACCAGAGGTTGAAACGGTACGACGAACGTTGCTTCAGTTAGTGAAAGGGAAAACAATAGACGGAGTCAATATCCATTGGCCTAAAATCATTAAAAAGCCAGAAGAGCCTGAACAATTTAGAGATGCAATAATTGGTCAAACAATTCATGATGTTAAGCGCAGAGGCAAATTCTTAAAATTTATACTTGATGATTTTGTTCTTGTTTCTCATTTGCGAATGGAAGGAAGATATGGTTTATATCAACCACATGAGGAATTTGATCATCATACACATGTTATTTTCACGTTTACAGATCAAACGGAGTTAAGATATCGGGATGTTCGAAAGTTCGGGACTATGCATTTATTTAAGAAGGGAGAAGAAGAACGTACACTTCCACTTTCTCAATTAGGTCCAGAGCCATTTTCTGAAGAATTCACGGTGGACTATCTCCGAGGTCGTCTAGCAAAAACTGAACGGAAAATTAAAACGGCTTTGTTAGATCAATCAGTTGTTGTTGGACTTGGGAATATATATGTAGATGAAGCTCTTTTTAGATCAGGTATTAAACCAGATCGTATAGCCAGTAAATTAACAAAAGCGGAATATAAGATTTTACATGAGCAAATCATTGAAACCCTTGAAGAAGCAGTTGCTCAAGGAGGCAGTACTGTTCGCTCTTATGTAAATACACAAGGTGAAATCGGTATGTTTCAGCTTCAATTATACGTTTATGGCAGAACAAATGAGCCATGTAAAACATGTGGAAAAACATTAACTAAAACAGTTGTGAGCGGACGTGGAACTCATTTTTGTGAGCAATGTCAAAAATAGTATGAAGAGAAAAGGCAAAAAACATAAAAATGTTTTTGCCTTTTTTATTTATAAAGAAACCATATAAATCATAAAGTAATCCATACTTAAAAAAATAAAGCGACCTTCTTTAACATTCTCTAGGCGTTCATCATACACTATCTTAGCAATTAGAAGGAAGGAGCTAGGCAATATGTTTCAATATACATCACTCTTGTTATTAGCGATCGCAGTTAGTTTGGATAGCTTTTCAGTTGGATTTACTTATGGGATGCGAAAAATGAGGATACCAATCAAATCAATATTAATTATTGCGTGTTGTTCTGCTGCCACAATGCTTGGAGCGATGTTTCTTGGTGAGCTATTAACAAAAATCTTTCCAGTTGTCGTAACTGAAAAGCTTGGTGGTATTATTTTAGTGTTTATTGGCGCATGGGTTTTGTACCAATTTTTCCGTCCTGCAAAAGAAGAAACTTCAGATGAAGAAGAAACGGAAAAAATGTTAATTAATTTTGAGATCAAAACATTTGGAATTGTCATCAATATACTTAGAAAACCTATGACGGCAGATATTGATAAATCTGGTACGATTACAGGTGTTGAAGCATTGTTACTTGGGCTGGCATTATCACTGGATGCCTTCGGAGCAGGCATTGGCGCTGCATTATTAGGTTATTCTCCTATTGTAATGAGTTTACTAGTAGCGTGTATGAGCTCGTTATTTGTATCAATTGGGATTAAATCAGGACATATTTTCTCTAAATTTGCGTGGATGGACAAATTTTCTTGCCTACCGGGTATTATTCTCATTATGATAGGGATATGGAAACTTTAGACAATGGAGGCTTATCATAGTGACAGTAGTTATTGGTCTAACGGGTGGAATTGCAAGTGGAAAAAGTACAGTTTCAAATATGTTGAAAAACCTGGGAATCCGCGTTGTAGATGCAGACCAGATTTCTAGGGAAGTGGTTGAGGTTGGAAAGCCAGCTTATCAACAAATACTTTCTTTTTTTGGTGATGAAATATTGCATCAAGATAAAACCATAAATCGAGAAAAGCTTGGTTCCATTATTTTTGGTGACCATTCCAAAAGAGAGCAATTAAACAAAATAGTACATCCCGCAGTTAGAAAAGAAATGCTAAACGGAGTTGAAGAAGAAAAAGCTAGAAATTCAAAGGCAGTAGTGCTTGATATACCATTGCTTTTTGAAAGTAAATTAACTTATATGGTTGATAAAACCATTCTTGTGTATGTGAATGAGGAAACACAGCTTAAACGTCTTATGGAGAGAAATGGATATACAGAGGAAGAAGCCAAAATGAGAATCGAGTCACAGCTTCCATTACACACTAAAAAAGATCTCTCCGATGAAATTATTGATAATAATGGCACAATTGAACAGACAGAAAAGCAGTTACATGAAATTTTAAAGAAATTAATTTAACGAGGAGGAGACTTTTATAGTCTCTTTTTTTATTTCTCTAATCTCAATCAAAAGTCTGTTTTAAGAAAATGATACATTTTATTAACACATCTTTTGATTAAATGTGTTATACTAATTGTATAAAAATAATTAAAAGTATAACATATAAATGAGAGGGGAAACGATGATGAGAGCCAATATTGCAATAAATGGGTTTGGTCGAATTGGGAGAATGGTTTTTAGGTATGCAATGATGGAAGATATGAATATTAAAGCAATCAATGCAAGTTATCCAGCTGATACTCTTGCTCATTTAATAAAATATGACACAACACACGGGAAATTTCAGGGAGAAGTAATTGCCCATGAAGATCATTTACTTGTAAATGGTCAAAAGGTGTTATTAATCAATGAACGTGACCCCGAGAAGCTTCCTTGGGATGTTTTAGGGATCGATATTGTAATTGAGGCAACAGGGAAGTTTAATAGCAGGGAAAAGGCAATGCTCCATGTTAAGGCGGGAGCAAAGAAGGTTATCTTAACTGCACCTGGTAAAAATGAAGATATTACGATTGTGATGGGAGTTAACGAAAATCAGTTTGATGCAAATCAACATGAAATTATTTCAAATGCCTCGTGTACAACAAATTGTCTTGCTCCGGTCATTAAGGTGATAGATGAATCTTTCCATATAAAAAATGGTTTAATGACAACCGTACATGCTTATACAAATGACCAGAAAAACATTGATAACCCGCATAAGGATTTGAGAAGGGCTAGAGCTTGTGGGCAATCCATTATCCCGACAACAACAGGTGCAGCAAAGGCACTAGAGCTTGTTCTCCCAAACATGAAAGGCAAGTTACATGGTATGGCTTTACGAGTCCCAACACCAAATGTTTCATTAGTTGACCTTGTAGTTGATGTAGAAAAACCAGTAACTATAGAGGAAGTTAATCGAGCATTCCAATTTGCTTCAAGAGGCTCTTTAAAAGGGATTCTAGACTTCACGACTGAGCCGTTAGTATCAATTGACTTCAATACAAATCCACATTCAGCCATCATTGACGGTTTATCAACAATGGTAATGGAAAATCATAAAATAAAAGTTTTAGCTTGGTATGACAATGAATGGGGTTATTCATGCCGTGTTGCCGATTTAACAAAATTAGTAGCAAATAGTATGACTCATTTATTAGAGGTTTAAAAAAGTTTTTTGGATAATAAAGTTCCCGACGGTTAAAGTAATAAATGTATGACCGCATGTTTGATTAACCCTTTAACTAATTTTTTTCAAAAAGTGTGTTGCAAAACAAATACAAACAAAGTATACTATTTTTCGTGAACTTCTTATCAAAGCCAAGGTGTTACGGCTACTTAAAGGGTTAGGACCTCTCTGGACTAACTTTCCCCCGTGGTAGTTACACATACCATTAAGCGAAGAATTCATGTATAAAAAATAGTTAAAGGGGGATCCATGAATATGGAAACAATGGGTAGACACGTAATCTCTGAATTATGGGGTTGCGATTTTGATAAGTTAAATGACATGGATTACATTGAAAAAACATTTGTAAATGCAGCATTAAAATCAGGCGCGGAAATTAGAGAGGTTGCTTTTCACAAATTTGCTCCTCAAGGAGTAAGTGGTGTGGTTATTATCTCTGAATCACATTTGACAATTCACAGCTTTCCAGAGCATGGTTATGCTAGTATCGATGTTTACACTTGCGGTGACTTAAATCCGAACATTGCTGCAGATCATATTGCAGAATCTTTAGGAGCACAAACTCGTGAAAACATTGAGATCCCTAGAGGTATGGGACCGGTACAAGTAAAGCAAGCTCAAGCAAAAGCTCTTTAAAACGTAAAGAGGTGCGGATTAATTGATCTGCACCTCTTTTTATTATCGACAAATTTCAGTATGATAGTAGTAGAATAAATTTCGATACATAAAGTGAAAATTAATAAGAAAAAAGGGGAATATGACAATGAGTTTTGTGAATAAATTAAAAGATATTTTTAGTACCCATCAAGAAACACGGGAAAATCACCATAATCCAGATTTAAAAAGTCATTATTATAAAACCACAAATAAAAAAGCATTACAATCTGTAAAAGAATTAATTGAACAAACACCAGGAATGACTGTTACATCTGTTTCAGAAGAACGTGGAGAAATGAGCGTAAACGTTGATCGTCCTAGAAAAGCTTTTCTTATTGTAACGGTTATTTCTGTGCGTCCTTTTGAGACAGCAGTTGATTTTACAGCAACCACGACAACTGTCCTCCCGACAGATTTTGGATACAGTAAGAAATTAATTACTGAACTTTACAAAAAGCTCGACCAAAAAGAATCGTTTGTTGGAACTGGGAAAACTAAGAAATAAATGTAAAATAGAGTGATGAAATGTCAACAACTTAAAATTTTGACGTTTGATTGGAGCTGGTCATATGAAATGTCCTTCGTGTCAACATAATGGGACAAGAGTGTTAGACTCACGACCTGTAGATGAAGGAAAATCAATTCGACGCCGACGTGAATGTGAAGAATGTCAATATCGATTTACTACATTTGAAAAGGTTGAGGAATTTCCATTAATTGTCGTGAAAAAGGAAGGGACTAGAGAAGAGTTTAGCCGGGAGAAAATTTTAAGAGGTCTTATTAAAGCGTGTGAAAAAAGACCGGTTCCCCTACAAAAGCTTGAGGACGTAGTTCATGATATTGAGAAGGAACTGAGAAATCAAGGCGTCTCTGAAGTTAACAGTGAATTTGTAGGTGAAATGGTCATGGACAGGCTTGCGAGAATTGATGAAGTTGCTTATGTAAGGTTTGCATCTGTTTATCGCCAGTTTAAAGATATTAATGTGTTTATTGAAGAGTTAACCGATTTAATTAAGAAAGTAAGATAGAATCGAAAGAGCTTTTGAAGAGGTGTTCTCTCAAGCTCTTTTTTCAGTGAAGGAACTTTTTCGCGTTTAATATATTGTAATGAAAGGTTGAAGGGGATGGAACAGCATTGGAAGGAATTGCTTGCTATTGACCGTTATTCAGTAAAGAGCAACTCAATTCTACAAGACATGGATAGAAAAATAATAACATTGCTTTATCAACCATTGATTGGGTCAAAATGTTTCAGTTTATTTATGACTCTTTGGGGAGAGTTGGAGCAGAATCGCATGTGGAGCGAAGAAACAACGCATCATAGTTTAATGACGATTATGCAAAGTAACTTGCGTGACATTTATCAAGAACGTCTTAAATTAGAAGGTCTTGGTCTATTAAAAACGTTTGTAACCGAAGAAGACGGTGTTAAGAAGTATGTATACGAGCTACAAGCACCAGTAAGACCGGCAGAGTTTTTTCAAGACGGGGTATTAAATGTTTATCTTTATAATCGGGTAGGCAAAAATAAATTTTTGCAGTTAAAACATTTTTTCTCAGATGAACAAAAAAGTGAAGGCATGAAGGACATTACCAAGTCTTTTAATGATGTTTTTGACTCTGTTCGTTCCGCTGAAATGGCTGGAAGAATGAATGAAGAAACGATAAATGATTTGTCACTAGAAAAAAATCGAGAGTTTGTTAGTACAGAAAGTAGATCTAAATTAGAGATTTCTGATTCTGCTTTTGATTTTGATTTATTCTTAGCAGGACTTTCTGATGCTCTCATCCCACATAAATCTATAACATCCATAGTGAAGGATGTAATAAAGAAGCTCTCTTACCTGTACGGCATTAATGCTATTGATATGAAAAATGTTGTGATGGCAAGTATTGATCAGGACGAAAACATTGATATTGAATTGCTTAGAAAATCTGCACGTGATTGGTATCAATTTCAGCATGGAGACGAATTACCTGGTTTAGTAGATAAAGTACAGCCACCATTATTACGAGGGAAGCAAGATCAGAAACAATTAACAAAGGAAGAAGAGCTAATCTTTCAACTAGAAAGAATATCGCCAAAACAATTTTTGATGGATGTGTCAGGTGGAGTTACCCCTTCTGTTGGTGATTTGCAAATTATTGAAGAAGTGATGCTTCAACAAAGACTCGAGCCTGGAGTTGTGAATGTATTAATTTATTATGTTATGTTAAAGACGGATATGAAGCTTACGAGGGCTTATGTTCAAAAAATTGCGAGTCATTGGACAAGGAAACAAGTGAAAACTGTAAAAGATGCAATGGACTTAGCTAAACAAGAGCACCGTCAATATCAACAATGGGCAGAAGAAAAGACAACAAAGAAGAAAACGGAGAATAATAAGAAAGCACCAATTCGTAAAGAAATGCTACCAGCATGGTTAAGTGAAGAAACAACGAATGATCATAAAGATCAGCAAGAATTAAAACAGCAAGAAAAAGATGACGATAAAACATCAAGCGTGGATCTTGAACAATTTGAGTTAGAGAAAAAGAAATTATTTGATCGGATAAGAAAATATAAGGATAATAAAAATAACGAGACATAATGAGAGGAGGGGGAATAAATGGAACATTTAAGCAATTCCTTTAAAAAATTAACAAATAGATCAGACTTTAATGATCGCTATAATGATTTGAAAAAAGAAGTATTAAACAATCCCGATGTACAAGCTTTTATAACGAAACATTCGACTGAAATAGAAGAGGGTATGATTAATAGAAGCTTGGTTAAGCTTTATGAATTTGTCAATCAAAGCAAAAATTGCAAAAACTGTCCTTCATTATCACAGTGTAAAAATATTTTAGAAGGCTATCATCCACACTTAGTAATTCAGGGGCGTATTATTGACCTTCAATATACAAAATGCCCAACAAAGGAAGCAACTGATGAACGTAAGAAACACGAGGCTCTTATTAAAAGCATGTATATTCCAAAGGATATCCTCGAGGCTCAATTTGATAAAATTGATGTGGATGTAGAGGAAACAAGCAGATTGAAAGTGATCGGGATGGCTCAAGATTTTGTGGAAGCATATAACAGTGGGCAACGTACAAAAGGTTTATATTTATATGGATCTTTTGGAGTCGGTAAGACCTATATTTTAGGTGCAATTGCAAATGAACTAGCTTCACATAAAGTATCGTCTATGCTTGTTTATGTTCCGGAATTTATGAGAGAGCTAAAAGGATCGTTTCAAAATTCATCATTGGATGAAAAGCTTGATGCTGTTAAGAAAATTCCTGTTCTTATGCTCGATGATTTAGGAGCTGAATCAGTATCAAGCTGGATGAGAGATGAGATATTAGGAACAATCTTACAATATCGTATGCTTGAAAACCTTCCTACTTTTATCTCATCAAACTTTGGTCTTAAAGAACTTCAGCATCACCTTGCATATTCTCAACGTGGAGAAGAAGAACCTGTTAAAGCTGCAAGAATTATGGAACGAATCAAACATATGACAATTCCAGTAGAACTGGTCGGTCGAAATCGCAGAGGCTGAGTGGAGGTAGAAAAGAGATTGAGATACATCAATCTCTTTTCTTTTATATTATCGAACCAATTCTTTACTTCTAAAATGTATGTTCCCCCCATATATATGAATCGAGGTGCTGCAAATAGGGGGGACAAACATGCTCGAGATATTATTTGGGTCTCCGAAAGAGGCAAGAGCAATCTATTCGATCTTTCACTCGATTCACGATAAATTTCATTCAGAACTTCAATTAGTTAATAATCAGTCCATAAAACTCCATCCAAAATCATGGGATATTACAGTAAAACAACTAGTTATACCAGGTTTAATTCAATTTATTATCAACCATAAAGAGCATCTTATTATGTTAAAAATGATAAAAGAAAATTACTATTTTAGTGAGGAAGAGGAACAGCAACAGATTATACATATTGCACAGTCTATTATGGAAGGCCAAAGGGAAGAAATTCCAAGGGTTCAGGAAATATCTTCCAGAGAGCAAATGATTAGTGATGCACTTGAACAATTTCTTCGTCCTGACTTATATTTTTCATTTTCATCTTTTCAAAAATTTCGTCTTCACAAATATATAGATAGTTTAAGAGAATATGTAGAAATTGCGATTGAAGAATATAAAATGGAACAAGAATATCAGAGTTTTGTTCAAAGTTTAAGAGATTACTTGGCAAAAAAAGAAAGTAAACTATCTAAGCTTCAAATTGTATTTGATCAAGAATGTTTGGTTTATGACGAGGACAAACAATTAATGACTGAAAATCAACTAAATAAATTTATTGATAAAGATTTCGTTTATCAACATCCGATGTATATTGATAAGCAATTGTTGGCACCACTTGTATCAATTGCACCGGATTGGCTTTTGCTTTATACAAATAACTCATTTGAAGGTATGGTTCAGACCATTCAAAATATCTTTGAGGAACGGGTGACAATATATCCACTGGAAAATTTTTAAGGTTCTCTACATATGTTTAATTGAAATCCTTTCTTGATTTTAAAGATGAAACATTTTATAATACGAGGTAATTGAAAAATTATCTGTAATGATAAGGACACGAGTTTGTTTTTACGGTTCCCAGAGAGGGAAGGAATTGCTGAAACCTTCCTAATACGATTAACGAACTTACCACCTTTAAACTTCAGTTGTGAAAGGATGCTGTGTGCATCTAATTAATAGCTGACGGTCTCCCGTTATCGAGTTTAAGCCATGTCTATTTGTTATGTATGTTTTTAGATAGATATTGGGAACAAGGGTGGAACCACGGTCCATTGATAAGTTATCTAACTCGTCCCTTTTTAGGGACGGGTTTTATTTATTTTTAAGGCAATTTTAACCGGCCTATTTTAAAGAAATTATAACATTATATGAGGTGAACAAGGATGTCAGACGTTATAAAAATTGCGTTTCCAGACGGAGCTGTAAAGGAGTTTGCAAAAGGTACCACAACAGAAGACATTGCGGCATCCATTAGCCCTGGTTTAAAAAAGAAGTCACTTGCAGGGAAAATTGATGGTCAATTGGTCGACTTACGTACACCAATTGAAGAAGATGGTGCAATTGAAATTGTTACACAAGATAGTGCTGAAGCATTAGAGATTATGAGACACTCGACTGCCCATTTAATGGCTCAGGCTATTAAGCGTTTGTATAAAGATCAGTCAGTAAAGCTGGGAATTGGACCAGTTATTGACAATGGTTTTTATTATGACATTGATATGGAGCAAGCTATTACTCCTGAGGATCTACCGGCAATTGAAAAGGAAATGAAAAAGATTGTAAATGAGAACCTTGACATTGTACGTGTAGAAGTAAGCCGTGAGGAAGCGAAACGCCGTTATGAAGAAATTCAAGATCCATTAAAGCTTGAGTTACTTGAAGCAATTCCTGAAGGAGAGGCAGTTTCATTTTACGAGCAAGGTGAATTTTTTGACCTATGTCGTGGAATACACCTTCCTTCAACGGGTAAAATTAAAGAATTTAAATTATTAAGTGTTGCTGGAGCTTACTGGCGTGGGGACAGTAATAACAAAATGTTACAACGAATCTATGGAACAGCTTTCTTTAAAAAAGCTGACTTAGATGAACATCTTCGATTATTAGAGGAAGCTAAAGAGCGTGACCACCGTAAATTAGGAAAAGAGCTTGGATTATTTACTTCTTCTCAAAAAGTTGGACAAGGTTTACCTCTATGGTTACCAAAAGGTGCAACAATTCGTCGTATTGTTGAGCGCTACATTGTTGATAAAGAAGAGCGCTTAGGCTACCAGCACGTGTATACACCTGCTTTAGGGAGTGTTGAGCTTTACAAGACATCTGGACACTGGGAGCACTACCAAGAGGACATGTTCCCTAAAATGGAGATGGATAATGAAGATTTAGTTCTTCGCCCAATGAACTGTCCACACCATATGATGATTTATAAAAATGACATTCACAGCTACCGCGAACTACCAATTCGTATTGCTGAGCTTGGATTAATGCATCGTTATGAAATGTCAGGAGCACTAACTGGTTTACAGCGTGTTCGTGGAATGACGTTGAATGATGCTCATATCTTTGTACGACCTGATCAAATTAAAGATGAATTCATTCGTGTTGTACGTTTAGTTGAAGCTGTTTACAAAGACTTTGGAATTGAAAAATATTCATTCCGATTATCTTATCGTGATCCGGAAGATAAAGAAAAGTACTTTGACGATGATAACATGTGGGAAAAAGCACAAGGCATGTTAAAAGATGCAATGGATGAATTAGGTCATGATTATTATGAAGCAGAGGGAGAAGCGGCATTCTATGGTCCGAAGCTTGATGTACAAGTAAGAACAGCTCTAGGCAAAGATGAAACTCTTTCAACTGTTCAATTAGACTTCTTACTTCCTGAGCGTTTTGATTTAACATACGTTGGTGAAGATGGAAAACAACATCGACCTGTTGTTATTCACCGTGGTGTTGTTTCAACAATGGAGCGTTTTGTTGCATTCTTAATTGAAGAATACAAAGGAGCATTCCCAACATGGCTTGCACCTGTTCAGGTTCAAGTCATTCCAGTATCACCAGCCGTTCATCTTGACTATGCTAAGCAAGTTCAAGAGCAACTACAAGAAGCTGGACTTCGTGTAGAGCTAGACGCTCGTGATGAGAAGTTAGGATATAAAATCCGTGAATCTCAAATCCAAAAAATACCGTATATGCTTGTAATTGGAGATAATGAGATTGCTGAGAAAGCTGTTAACGTTCGTAAATATGGTGAACAAAAATCAGAAACTGTGCCATTCGAACAATTCTTAGAACAGATTAAGCAAGAAGTAAAAAGATCATAATGTAAAAAAACAGTAGAGGCATATAACTCTACTGTTTTTTCATACATTAACTAATTAAAAAAGGTATTGCATGAATGAAATCGTTCTGTTAGAATAACATATGTTGTTAAAACGTTGTTAAAACATACAATACTTACTTGCAACAAACTAGTAATGGTGTTATAATTTTCAAGGTAATTGAATAGTCTTTTATATATACAAGTAGAAGCACCCGCTTCTCACCTGATTGACACATCCGTTTGTAGTTGGCAGGTTGCGATGATAGATGATAACAATCGTAGTGTGGGTGTTTTGCGTCCACGCTTTTTTATTTTTCCTGAAAAATAAAAGAACCGTGACCTACAAAATCGGATTTAAAAATCACTATTCAGTTTTTAAAAAACCTTGGAGGTGGCTAATTATTAGCAAAGATATGATGGTAAATGACGGAATTCGCGCACGTGAGGTTCGTCTAATCGGTGCCAACGGAGATCAGCTTGGAATTAAATCTCGCCAAGAGGCTTTAGAAATTGCAACAAGAGCTAATCTAGATTTAGTTTTAGTAGCTCCTAATGCGAAGCCTCCTGTATGCCGCATCATGGATTACGGTAAATTTCGTTTTGAACAGCAAAAGAAAGAAAAAGAAGCACGTAAAAATCAAAAGATTATCAATCTTAAAGAGGTTCGCCTGAGCCCAACAATTGATGAGCATGACTTTAACACAAAGCTTCGAAATGCACGTAAATTCCTTGAAAAAGGCGATAAAGTAAAAGCTTCTATCCGCTTCAAAGGCCGTGCAATTACTCATAAAGGAATCGGTCAAAAGGTGCTTGATCGTTTCTCTGCAGAATGTGCTGATTTAAGTACGATTGAATCACATCCAAAAATGGACGGTCGTAGCATGTTCTTAGTTTTAGCACCGAAAAATGAAAAGCAATAATCCCTTAAGGAGGAATACCTTATGCCAAAAATGAAAACTCACCGTGGAGCTGCTAAGCGTTTCAAGAAAACAGGCTCTGGTAAACTTAAACGTTCACATGCTTACACAAGTCACTTATTCGCTAACAAATCTACAAAAGCTAAACGTAAATTACGTAAATCAACTGTAGTAAGCAAAGGCGATTTCAAACGTATTCGTCATTTATTAGACAATCTTAAATAATCGGACCATCGTAATATAGGAGGGAATTTACATGCCAAGAGTAAAAGGCGGTATCGTTTCACGTAAACGTCGTAAAAAAGTATTAAAATTAGCTAAAGGTTATTTCGGTTCTAAACATAGATTATACAAAGTTGCAAACCAACAAGTAATGAAATCATGGATGTATGCTTACCGTGATCGTCGTCAAAAGAAACGTGATTTCCGTAAGTTATGGATCACTCGTATCAATGCAGCTGCTCGTGTAAATGGTCTTTCTTACAGCCGTTTAATGCACGGATTAAAGCTTGCTGGTATCGAAGTTAACCGCAAAATGCTTGCTGACTTAGCTGTTGTTGATGAAAAAGCATTTGCTCAATTAGCAGACGCTGCTAAAGCACAGCTTAACAAATAATTGTACGGGAAAGAGCTGACTCTTAAATGAGTTAGCTCTTTTTTCATAGAATCGGATACTCTGAATAAAGAATAAGTATATGAAAATAAAGGAGAAAAACATGACCTATCTAATTGGTTTTTATTTAATAATAAATCTTATTGGTTTTACGATAATGGGCATGGATAAAAATCGAGCTAAAAAAGGAGAATGGAGAATAAAGGAGTCAACGCTTTGGCTTGTTGCTGCTATTGGAGGGGCGTTAGGTAGCTATTTAGCTATGAGGAATTTCCGACATAAAACAAAGCATTCTTCATTTAAATATGGGCTGCCCATTTTAACCTTGGTACATATCGGTCTTTTTGTTTATTTATCTGTACAATTAGCATAAACTCATAAACCTTCTCGTAAAATGGAAACAAACACTACAAACTCTCTAGAATGGCAAACATGAAAGTGGTGATGAAGATTCAACTCGCAACCTCCACTGTATTAACAGCTATTGAAACAACTGGATTTTTTGCGCCCTTGGTCTTTATATTGTTTCATATTATTAGGCAGTTTCTTCTTGTTCCTGTAGCGGTAGTATGTTTAGCAGGTGGGATCTTATTTGGTACACTTTTTGGATCGGTCTATTCTGTCATTGGACTAACATGTGCTAGTATTACATTTTATTTTTTCTCCAAACTCTTTCCGATTTTTATTAATCGATTTGTTAAGATGAAAGAGAAATGGTTGGGAGCTTATACAAACTTATCAATTATGCAAATTATCATTTTAAGAATTATTCCTTTTGTAAACTTTTCTCTGATTTCTTTGTGTATTTTAGACCGAACAAAAACATTTCGTCGTTATACGAAGGTATCGTTTTTAACACATATACCGTCAACTCTTTGTTTTACTTGTTTAGGTGCTTCCATTCAAACCCTATCACCATTATTAATCGTTGGCATTGTTATGATGTTACTAGCAATGATTTATTTTTTTAGAGAAAAACAGGCCTTTATTAAATGGAGCGATTTTTTTGTGAAGGAAAAAGCATAAAAGCTTGAGAAAAGTCCTCTCAAGCTTTTTTGTATTTGGATCAACTTTCACGTTTCTTAATTAACAGTTCCTTAATAGGGCTTTTCCAATCAACCTTAGAAAATGGATAACGTTTTTTTACTTCTTCCTCAATATAAGTAAAATCATCCAATGTTAGCCCTTGTAAGCTGCTAGTTGATTTGGTCCATATAAAGACTGACACGACCTCAAAAGCGTTAGTTGTTGTTCCTAGATATTTTTCTCCTTCAAATAATGCTCCTTTATAGGTGAGAAGGAAGTTTTTTCTTACATTTTCTTTATCATCTAAAAAATAAAATTGCTTTTGCTCATGAGCTAATTCAAGCTTTCGTTTCGGGTTAAATAAATATTTAAAACCTGAATAAAGCAGAAATAGGATGATAATGATTAAAAGTAATCGTAAAATTATCACAATCATTTGCTAACCCCTCCTCAGGGTAATTTTCCTTATATACGAATAAAGGGAGAAAAGGTTCCAAGTTTCTCTCAATTTGTTATAATTTTTTTGAAGTAATTATTTTATGGGGGATAAGTTCATGAACTTTTCAATATTATTTAACATGCAGCAAGAATTAGACAGCAAAATAGAAGCTCAGCATCAACTACAAAGTGAAAATTTAATTGAGCGAAAGGTTTTAGCATTATTAGTTGAAGTCGGAGAGCTAGCTAATGAAACAAGATGCTTTAAATTTTGGAGTTTAAAGCCACCTGCATCAACTTCCGTTATATTAGAAGAATATGTAGATGGGATCCATTTTATCCTGTCATTGGGATTAGAGATTAAAGCAAATACGTTAATGGACTTAAAAGAGGTACAAGCGGATTCAACAACCATAACTGAACAATTTTTAAAGGTATATGAAACAATACAAGATTTTAAAAAAGATCAATCTCCCTCAACCTATAAAGACATGTTTGAGGAATATTTGCTGCTTGGAAAATTGTTAGGTTTTTCATCAAAACAAGTGGAAGAAGCATATATTTCAAAAAATGAAGTGAATCATCAAAGACAGGAGCAAGGTTACTAAACCGTGTTATTTTCTTTCGACTAAATACTTGTTGTATAATGAATTTGATTGTTAATTGAAGGAGGCAACATAATGACAAAGCTAGATGAAACATTAACAATGCTAAAAGATTTAACAGATGCAAAAGGCATACCTGGAAACGAGCGTGAAGTTCGTGATGTGATGAAAAAATACATAACTCAATATTCAGATGAAGTGACAACAGATCATTTAGGAAGCTTAATTGCTAGAAAGGTTGGACAAGAAAACGGCCCTAAGATTATGATTGCGGGCCACTTAGATGAAGTAGGCTTTATGGTGACTCAGATTGATGACAAAGGCTTTCTTCGTTTCCAAACAGTTGGTGGATGGTGGTCACAGGTAATGCTTGCACAACGTGTGACGATTGTGACAAGTAAAGGTGATGTAACTGGAATTATCGGCTCTAAGCCTCCACATATCCTACCTCCTGAGGCTCGTAAAAAACCGGTCGAGATTAAAGATATGTTTATTGATATTGGTGCAACAAGTCGTGAGGAAGCTTTAGAATTTGGTGTGAAACCAGGTGACCAGGTTGTTCCTTATTTTGAATTTACAGTGATGAAAAACGAGAAGTTTCTTCTTGCGAAAGCTTGGGACAACCGAATTGGCTGTGCGATTGCAATCGATGTATTGAAGAATTTAAAAGGAACGGATCATCCAAACGTAGTATATGGTGTTGGGACTGTTCAAGAAGAGGTTGGTTTACGTGGAGCAAGAACTTCTGCTAACATGATTGAGCCTGATATTGCTTTCGGTGTTGACGTAGGTATTGCTGGAGATACTCCGGGTATATCAGATAAGGAAGCGGCAAGTAAAATGGGTGAAGGTCCACAAATTATTCTTTATGATGCTTCAATGGTATCTCATAAAGGCTTGCGTGATTTAGTAACAGATACAGCCGATGAATTGAGTATTCCATATCAATTTGATGCGATTGCCGGTGGCGGTACTGATTCAGGTGCGATTCATATCTCGGCAAACGGGGTACCTGCGTTATCTATTACAATCGCTACTCGCTACATTCACTCACATGCAGCAATGCTTCATCGTGATGACTATGAAAATGCCGTGAAATTAATTACTGAAGTTGTAAAGAAATTAGATCGTGACACAGTAAACAAAATTACATTTGATTAAAAATAAGAAATGAGGGTGACTCAAAAGGTTG